>NZ_RZQA01000171.1:0-8972 GCF_004022915.1 Mesorhizobium sp. M7A.F.Ca.US.006.04.2.1 | reverse complement strand
GAGTAGGGGAGTAGGGGAGTAGGGGAGTATCGGGCCACTATCCACATTCACATTTCCATCCCCATTCGCTATTCACTGCCCACTGTCCCGTACTCCCCTATTCCCCTACTCCCCTAGGACGGCCATGATGCAACTCAGTCTCGACCAGGCAAAAGGACTGTGCCGGATGGCGGCACTTGGCGCCGGCGCCAATGAGGAAGCGGCGCAATCGCTCACTGCTTCGATCATATCAGCCGAGGCCGAAGGGCTTTCCTCGGTCGGTCTGTCGCATTTCATCGACTATCTCGAGGCGCTGGAAGCCGGACGCATCGACGGCAATGCCGACCCGGTGATCACCCGGCCGGCGCTGGCAGTCTATCTCTCCGATGCACGCGGCGGGCTGGCGCATACCGGCTTCGACCGCACCATCGACGACCTCGCCAAGGCGGCAAAGCTGTTCGGTGTCGCCATCTTCTCGCAGAAGAACGCCTATACATGCGGCGCGCTCGGCTATTTCACCGGAAGGCTGGCAGCACAAGGACTGGTGTCGTTCGCAGCCACCAACGGCCCGGCCGTGCTTGCCGGCTCGGGCTCGGTCAAGCCGGTCTACTGCACCAACCCGATGTCGTTTGCCGCGCCTGCCGCCGACGGGGCGCCGCTGGTCATCGACCAGTCGTCGAGCGCCACCGCTTTCGTCAACATCCGCAAAGCGGCCGAGGACGGCAAGACAATCCCGGAAGGCTGGGCGCTGGACGCCAGCGGCAACCCGACCACCGATCCCGCCGCCGCCATGAAGGGCGCAATGCTCGCCTTCGGCGGTCAGCGCGGCGCCAACATCGCGCTGATGGTCGAGGTGCTGGCGGCGGGCCTGTCGGGCGCCAACTGGTCGCTCGACGCGCCATGGTTCAGCGGCGGGCCGGACAGCCCCGGCACGGGACTGTTCGTGCTTGCTATCGAACCCAAGCTGCTCGATCCAGATTTCGAGCAACGAATGAAGGACCAGCTTGACCGGCTGCGGCGGCGCTTCGGCGTGCATGTGCCCGGTCGTGCCCGCGCAGAGGCCGCCGAGAAGGCGCAAGCGCGCGGCATCACCGCATCGAAGGCCGTGGTGCAGCGCATTTCCGAATTCGCTGCACGCTATTCTTCCTGAATATCTATTAAATATCAATTAGTTATCTGGAATTCGCCCGCCGCAGGCGCGGCGCAGTGCGATTTTCTTTGCGCGCCGCTGAACCTTTTCGCGCCTTGCTGCGACCCAGCTTTGTCCAGGGCAAGGCGAGCTTGCCCGATCCACACCGAGGGAAGCAGCAAACCGAAATCGAAAGCCTGCATCACGCGAAGGCCGGTCCTTCGCGCCTCGGAAAACTCAACCCAAATCAAAGGAAATTGCCATGACCAACACCAAGATCACCATGCTGACCGCCGTCCTTCTGCTCGGCTCGTTCATGGGCGCCACACAGGCAGCCACCCTGAAGGCCGCACCGGTCAAGCCGTCCAGCCCGGGTGTCATCGCTGCCCCGAGCGGCGGGGCCACCGAAGACCACTACTGCAAGAACGGCCATGCAAAATTCGCCAATTGCAGCGCTGATTTCGTCGCCGCCTGCAAGAAGGTTGGTGGCACCATGTCGGATGTTCAGGGCTGGGGTGGGCGTACTTGCTTCACGCCCTCCTGATACCGTCTCAGGTCAGGCCGCGCCGTCGGCCCCTGGCTTCGCATGGATGTCACCCGGAAAACCCCGCTTCGGCGGGGTTTTCTGCGTTTTGATCGCACGATGGTAAAACATTCTCGTTTTGGTCAACTTTTGTTTATTTGACTTCGACCAACCTGATCGGCCGTTTGCGCTGATTGAGCAAAACAGAGGAGCTACAATGTCGGCAAGCACGGACAATCCCCGCAACGCCCTTGTCATCCCGGTCCTTGGCAGGTTTTACGCGGCCCTGCACGATGGTGCCGAAACCGTTCTTCGCGTCGTCGCCGGCGGGTTTCTCGCCATCCACGGTTCGCAGAAGATCACCAATCCTTTCGGCGCTGCCGAGATGGTCGAGGGTCTCGGCTTCTATCCGGGCGCGTTGTGGTCGTTGCTTCTGGCCTGCACTGAATTCTTTGGCGGCATCTTCATCGCCATCGGGTTTTTGACGCGGCCGGCCGCCTTTGCCGGCCTGTTCGTGCTATTGGTCACGGTCTGGTTCCACTGGGTCACCATGGGCCAAGGCTATTCGGGTGCGGAAAAGTCGCTGCTGTGGGCAGCGATCCTGCTCTTCTTCGTCATTCGCGGCGGCAACCGCCATTCGGTCGACGCCCGTATCGGCAAAGCGTTCTGACAGGCTGATAGCGACGACGCGTCGCCCTTTGCCTTTGGCACGAAACGGATTATGAAACGGCTTCAGCCAAGCCTGCGAGCGCCGGAGCCAGCCATGACCGAAATCCTGCAGACCCCAAAGCTCGTCGTCGTCTTTGGCGGGTCAGGCTTTGTCGGCCGCCATGTCGTGCGCGCGTTGGCCAAGCGCGGTTATCGCATCAGGGTCGCCTGCCGGCGGCCCGATCTCGCCGGCCATTTGCAGCCGCTCGGCAATGTCGGCCAGATCCAGCCGGTCCAGGCCAATGTGCGCGTGCGCTGGTCGGTAGACCGCGCCGTGCAAGGCGCCGACCATGTCGTCAATCTGGTCGCCATCCTGCATGAGAGCGGCCGGCAGAAATTCTCCGCCGTGCACGAGTTCGGCGCCCGCGCAGTGGCCGAGGCCGCGCGCTCGGTCGGCGCCGGCCTGACCCACATTTCTGCGCTTGGCGCCGATCTGGACTCCGAATCAGACTACGCGCGCACCAAGGCGCTTGGCGAAAAGGCTGTGCTGGAGACGATCAAGGACGCCGTGATCTTCCGGCCGTCGATCAATTTCGGACCCGAAGACGGCTTCTTCAACCGCTTCGCCAACATGGCGCGCTATTCGCCGGTGCTGCCGCTGATCGGCGGCGGCCAGACCAAGTTTCAGCCGGTCTATGTCGGCGACGTGGCCGAAGCGGTGGCGCGCTCGGTCGACGGCAAGGTGGATGGCGGCCAGATCTATGAACTCGGCGGACCGAAGGTGCTCACCTTCAAGCAGTGTATGGAAGAGCTGCTCGACGTGATCGAGCGCAAGCGGCTGCTGGTGCCGGTTCCGTGGTGGGTGGCCAACATCCAGGCCTCGATCCTCGGTCTCCTGCCCAACCCGCTGCTGACCAAGGACCAGGTGATGCAGCTGCGCGAGCACAACATCGTTTCGGACGCCGCCAACCAGACCAACAGGACGCTTGCGGGGCTAGGCATCCAGCCGCAGTCGATCGCGACGATCCTGCCCAGCTATCTCTGGCGCTACCGCGCCGCCGGCCAGTTCCAGCAACGCAAGCCCGCGGCCTAATTCGGCGCAACTGCCTGAAGGTGTCATGTCTAACGCGGCGTGACCTGCATCGGTAGACCGCCTTGCGGCTGCGTGGTCAGTTTCTGTACCGGCCAGGGTTTCGTTTCGGCGGTGGTGTCGAAGCGGAAGCGCGACAGCATGATCGCCAGCGCGATGATCGCCTCCTGCATGGCGAAGCTGGCGCCGATGCAGACGCGTGGGCCGGCGCCAAACGGCAGATACTGGAAGCGGTCGATCTTTTCGCGATTTCCCGGGTGGAAGCGCTCCGGCAGGAAGGCATCCGGCCGGTCCCACAGTTTCCTGTGGCGATGCACGACCCAAGGCATCACCAGCACCGCGGCGTGCTTGGGGATATGAAGATCCTTCCACATTTCCGGTTCGATCGGCTCGCGGTTGATCGACGGCGCCGGCGGATAGAGCCTGAGCGCTTCGTCGAAAGCCGCGCGCGTGAACGGCATGGCATCGAGCCATTTCGTCGGATCGGGCTCGCGCGCCAGCACCTGGTCGATCTCCTGCTCGACCCGGTTGCGCTCCCACGGTGATTCAGCCAGGCAATAGAGCGTCCAGCCGAGCGCACGCGCCGTCGTCTCATGGCCGGCGCCGATGAAGGTGATGATATTGTCCTCGACCTCGGCCCGCGTCAGTCCGTCGGGTCCCTCGGCCTTGAGCAGCAGTGTCAGGAAATCCTGCGGCACGGCATCGGGATCGCGCTTGAATTTCGCTTCGCGCATCTTGACCGTGTCGGTGACGATCTTGCGGAAATAGGCCATGGTCTTGCGGCCACGGATGCGGGTCAGCCTCGGCAGCCAGTCGGGCGCACGCAACAGGTCGAGCGGATCGACGCGACCCATGGTCTCGAACAGGCGGTCGATCTCGTTGGCGAAACTGCCGGGCTCGCCTGATATCTCGCCGGAAAACAGCGTCTCGGCCAGAATGTCATAAGTGAGCAGCGTCATGTCATGGGCGATGTCAGACGTGCCGCCGTCTTCGTAACGGGTGACGAAGTCCTGCGTGCGCCTCAGCATCGGCTGGGCGAAGCCGAAGATGTGGCGCGGCGTGAACACCGGCGCCATCGCCTTGCGCGACCGCTTCCAGACCTCGCCCTCGGCGGTGAGCAGGCCGTCGCGCAGGATCGGCCGCAGGATCTTCTGGCGCACCGTCGCCATCTTGTAGTTCCTGGCGTTGTCGACCAGCACATGCCGGATCAGGGCGGGATCATTGGCGACGATCAGATGTCCGCCAACGCCGTTCGCCGAGATCCACGGCTCGTTGTAGGTATGCTCACCCCACAATTCGAGCG
This sequence comes from Mesorhizobium sp. M7A.F.Ca.US.006.04.2.1, assembly GCF_004022915.1. Taxonomy (NCBI): domain Bacteria; kingdom Pseudomonadati; phylum Pseudomonadota; class Alphaproteobacteria; order Hyphomicrobiales; family Phyllobacteriaceae; genus Mesorhizobium; species Mesorhizobium sp. M7A.F.Ca.US.006.04.2.1. Next base: position 4,300 of record NZ_RZQA01000171.1, on the reverse strand, counting down.
GGTTGCGGTAGACGATGCGGATCATCTCCAACGTCGAGGGCGGCGTCGTGCGCGGCTTCGGCGCCGGGGGAATGAAGGGGGCGGGCTGGATGTCCATGCTGTGCTCCGCTGATGACCCAATGTAGTGGGCCGCAAAGCAGGCGTCCATGTGACCGAACGGCAAGGCCCTACTCTCCGGAATGTGACCGGTTACCGCGAGGTGCCTTCTTGTTGCCCCGAGCGGCATGCCCTAGGTGGCAGTCACCAATGGATACCGCCACCGCAGGAGCCCAGCTTGAAGCACCAGTTGAACATCATCATCGGCAGCACGCGGCCAGGTCGCGCCGGACCGATTTTTGCCGAGTGGCTGGAGAGGTTCGCGCGCGAGCACGGGAAATTCGAGCCTGTACTGACCGACATCGATGCGTTCAAGCTTCCGGTGCTGGACGAACCGCACCATCCAAGGCTTGGCAACTACCAGAACGATCATACCAAAGCCTGGTCCAAGGCGATCGATGCCGCCGATGCCTTCGTCTTCGTGGCGCCGGAATACAATTATTTCGTGGCGCCGGCGATCGTCAACGCGATCGACTATCTCTCGCGCGAATGGAAGTACAAGGCAGCCGCCATTTTCAGCTATGGCGGCGTCTCCGGCGGCCTGCGCGCGGCGCAAGCGCTGAAGCCGCTGCTGACCTCGGTAGGTGTCATGCCGATCCCGGAAGGCGTCGCGCTGCCGATGTACCAGAAACTGCTCGACGAAAATGGCGCTTTCAACGCCAGCGAACAGGTGCAGGGCGGAGCCAAAACCATGCTCGACGAGCTGCTGCGCTGGAGCGAGGCTTTGAAGCCGATGCGGGCAGGCTGAAAACGCTGGTCTTCCGCAAAAACCCCCGGTTTGCTGCCATAGAGAGGTGGTCGTGCACAGGAACGAGCTGGGGGGCAGTTCGATTTGCGCTTGCTGTTTGCCTTGCTGCCTATGCTCACCACCGCCACCGCAGTGGTGGCGCCTGGCCCTGGTCATCGCCAACGACGACCACCGCCTGATCCGGCCGCCCGCCCGACATGACGCCGGGGCGCGACCGCAGCAGGCGGCTGGCGCCGAGATACAAGTTCATGATCAAGGTTTCTCAAGGACCGCTGGCCGAAGTGAAATGGGGGCCGGCGGAGGCCCGCCATTGGCAGCCGGCCATTCCCAGTGAAATGCCTGCAAACCTTGGAAAAACCGCCTTTTGCGCCTATATCTAGTCGATATCAGAGGCGCGATTCGGCGCGGATTTTTCGCGCTGTGCAGGCGGCATCCAGACAACAGGTTTTCATGAGCGATCAGATCGACAACAACAACGGCGCTGAAGCCGAATACGGCGCCGATTCCATCAAGGTTTTGAAGGGGTTGGACGCTGTCCGCAAACGCCCCGGAATGTATATCGGTGATACAGACGACGGCTCGGGCCTGCATCACATGGTCTATGAAGTGGTCGACAACGCCATCGACGAGGCGCTGGCCGGTCACGCCGACCTCGTCACCGTGACGCTCAACCCCGATGGTTCGGTCACTGTGATCGACAATGGCCGCGGAATTCCGACCGATATCCACACCGGAGAAGGCATTTCGGCGGCCGAAGTGATCATGACGCAGCTGCATGCCGGCGGCAAGTTCGACCAGAATTCCTACAAGGTCTCGGGCGGCCTGCATGGCGTCGGCGTCTCGGTGGTCAACGCGCTGTCGGCGTGGCTAAAGCTGAAGATCCGCCGCAACGGCCAGATCTTCGAGATGAGTTTCACGCATGGCAATGCCGACGCACCTCTGAAGGCGACCGGCACCTATGAGCAGGACAAGCAGCCGGGCACCTATGAGGGCCGCAGCGGCAGCCAGATCACCTTCTTCCCGTCGGCCGAGACCTTCACCATGGTCGAGTTCGACTTCGGCACGCTGGAACACCGGCTGCGCGAGCTTGCCTTCCTCAATTCCGGCGTGCGCATCATTTTGACCGATGCCCGTCACGCCGATGTCGTGCGCCATGAACTGCACTACGATGGAGGCCTCGAAGAATTCGTCAAATATCTCGATCGCGTCAAGAAACCGCTGATCGACAAGCCGATCGCCATCCGGGCGGAGCGCGACGGGATCACCGTCGAAGTGGCGATGTGGTGGAACGACAGCTACCACGAGAACGTGCTGGCCTTCACCAACAACATCCCGCAGCGCGATGGCGGCACGCATCTGGCCGGCTTCCGCGGCGCGCTGACGCGTCAGATCACCGGCTATGGCGAATCCTCTGGGCTGACCAAGAAGGAAAAGGTCTCGCTGATCGGCGACGATTGCCGCGAAGGTCTGACGGCGGTGCTGTCGGTCAAGGTTCCCGACCCGAAATTCTCCTCGCAGACCAAGGACAAGCTGGTCTCGTCGGAAGTCCGTCCTGTCGTCGAAGGCCTGGTCAACGAAGCGCTCGGCACCTGGCTGGAAGAACACCCGAGCGAAGGCAAGGTGGTCGTCGACAAGGTGATCCAGGCGGCGGCGGCGCGCGAAGCGGCGCGCAAGGCGCGCGATATCACCCGCAAGAGTTCGCTCGGCGTCACCTCCCTGCCCGGCAAACTGGCCGACTGCCAGGAACGCGACCCGGCGAAATCCGAAATCTTCATCGTCGAGGGTGATTCCGCCGGCGGCTCCGCCAAGGGTGGGCGTTCGCGCCAGAACCAGGCGATCCTGCCGTTGCGCGGCAAGATCCTCAATGTCGAGCGGGCGCGCTTCGACCGCATGCTCGGCTCCGACATGATCGGCACGTTGATCACGGCGCTCGGCACCTCGATCGGCAAGGACGAGTTCAACGCCGACAAGCTGCGCTACCACAAGATCATCCTGATGACCGACGCCGACGTCGACGGCGCCCATATCAGAACCTTGCTTCTCACCTTCTTCTTCCGGCAGATGCCTGAGCTGATCGAGCGCGGCCATCTCTACATCGCCCAGCCGCCGCTCTATAAGGTGACGCGCGGCAAGAGCTCGCAATACATCAAGGACGAGAGCGCGTTCGAGGAGTTCCTGATCGGCTCGGGACTGGAGGAAGCATCGCTTACGCTCGGCTCGGGCGAGGTTCGCATCGGGCAGGACCTGCGTGGCGCCATCGATGACGCGCTGGCGGTGCGCCAGCTGATCAACGGCCTGCACACGCGCTACAACAGAGGCGTCGTCGAGCAGGCGGCGATCGCCGGTGGGCTCAACCCGGACGTGTTCGCCGATCTCGGCCGCGCCAACGACATGGCGGAGCGGATTGCAAAACGCCTCGACATCATCGCCGAGGACACCGAGCGCGGCTGGACCGGCCGCATGTCGACCTCGAATGAAGGCGTTGGCGGCTATGTGTTCGAGCGCACGGTGCGCAGCGTCAAGGAATATGCGCATCTCGACCTGGCGCTGATCAATTCGGCCGACGCACGCCAGCTCGACCGTTACGCACAGCGCCTCAGCGAGGTCTACGGGTCGCCGCCGGTGCTGCGCCGCAAGGATGTCTCCGAAACCATCTCGGGGCCGCTGGCGATGCTCAATGCGGTCTTTGCGACAGGCCGCAAGGGCCTGACGATGCAGCGCTACAAGGGTCTCGGCGAGATGAACGCCGAACAGCTGTGGGAAACCACGCTCGATCCGAACGTGCGCTCGCTGCTGCAGGTCAAGGTCAATGACGCGACCGATGCGGATTCGCTGTTTTCGCGGCTGATGGGCGACGAGGTCGAGCCCAGGCGCGAGTTCATCCAGGACAACGCGCTGTCGGTCGCCAATCTGGATATCTGATCTGGACGTTAAATCTGAATTGGCGCGCTGCGGCGCGCCAATTGTTCCACCGGCGGCAACAAAATCAATTTGCAACGCGCCGGAACGGAAGTCCCTGCGAGACATTGTGACAATATCGATCACAATTTCTAACAGGAGGCTTCCATGGGACGCGGCATTTTGCTCTGGTTGCTCGGCATACCGATCCCGATCATCATTCTGATCATGCTGTTCGTACGATAGGGGGCACTTATGCAGTCCACCCTATCGGCTGTCGACGTTTCCACTTCAACAGAATCCTCCTCCACCGCCGTCAGTTGGGGACCGATCATCGCCGGTGCCTTCGCGGCCTCGACGCTGACCTTCATCCTCATGCTGCTGGGCTCCGGGCTTGGATTGAGCATGGTGTCGCCCTGGTCGGGATCCGGCGCATCTGTCACCACTTTCGCGGCATCCACCGCCGTCTGGCTGATCATCGTGCAATGGCTGTCCTCGGGTGTCGGCGGCTACCTTGCCGGACGCCTGCGCACCAAATGGGTCGGCATCCACACGGAC
>NZ_RZQA01000170.1:0-9030 GCF_004022915.1 Mesorhizobium sp. M7A.F.Ca.US.006.04.2.1 | reverse complement strand
GAAGAAGGACAGGCGCGGCGCGAAGCGGTCGATGTCGAGGCCGGCCGCGACGCCGGCGCGAGCATACTCGATGCCATCGGCGATCGTATAGGCGAGTTCAAGGTCGGCCGTCGCGCCGGCCTCCTGCATGTGATAGCCGGAGATCGATATCGAATTGAACTTCGGCATGTTCTTCGATGTGTACGAGAAGATGTCCGACACGATCCGCATCGAGGGCTTTGGTGGATAGATGTAGGTGTTGCGGACCATGAACTCCTTCAGAATGTCGTTCTGAATGGTGCCGGCGAGATCTTTCTGCGCAACGCCCTGTTCTTCCGCCGCGACAATGTAGAGCGCCATGATCGGCAGCACCGCGCCGTTCATCGTCATCGATACCGTCATCTCGCCGAGCGGAATGCCGTCGAAGAGCTGCCGCATGTCGAGAATGGAATCGATGGCGACGCCAGCCATGCCGACATCGCCGGCAACGCGCGGATGATCGCTGTCATAGCCGCGATGCGTGGCGAGATCGAAGGCGACCGACAGGCCCTTTTGACCAGCGGCAAGGTTGCGTCGGTAAAATGCGTTGGATTCTTCGGCCGTCGAGAAGCCGGCATATTGCCGGATCGTCCAGGGCTGCTGGACATACATGGTCGGGTAGGGGCCGCGCACGAAGGGCGGCAGGCCGGGATAGGTGTCGAGATGCGGCAACCCCTTGAGGTCGCTTTGATTGTACAGATGCTTGGCGACGAGCCCTTCCGGCGTGGTCCGCTGGCCTTTGACCTCGACGGGAGCGCGGCGTGGCGGGACCCAGCCGATCTGGCCGAAGTCCGGGATCAAGAGCCGGCTCCGATCGATTGGTCGATGCGGACTGGAAACAGCGCCTCGCAGACGGCAACGCCTTCGGTGAAGGCCGGCCGCCGTTCCGCCGCCAGCGTCTCGACCGGACGTTCGTCTTTCGATGGATAGAGCGTGGTGCCGATGATGGCCCGTTGGCCTGTGCGGTAGGCTGCATTGCGCTGCTCCGCAGCTGCGTGGACGCGCTTCTGGATGCGTCCGTCCTGAAGGCTGGACAGGACACCGCCCTCGGCTTCGATCGTCTGCAATTCCGCCCAGGCCAACTCGCACAACTCCGCGGTCAACGCCTCGACGGCGCCGGAACCATAGGCGGGATCGGTGACATGATCGATATGGCTTTCATTGGCCATGATCAGCTGCGTGTTGCGGGCAACACGACGGGCAAACCCCGCCGGCAGACCATGCGCGATCGTGTGCGGCAGGATGGAGATCGAATCGGCGCCGCCGCACGCCGCGGCAAAGCATGCAATGGTGGTGCGCAGGATGTTGGTCTCCGGATCCATCGCCGTCATCATGCGAAACGACGTCTCGGCATGGATATTGGCGGTGGATGTCGGGATCGAACAAGCCTCCTGCACCCGCGCCCATAGCCTGCGCAGTGCTCGCATCTTGGCCGTCGACAGCAACTGGTCCTGGTCGACGCTGAGCGCAAAACCGATATGGGGTGCGGCATAGACAAGCGGCTGCCGCGCCGTCTCGAACATTCTGAGATAGGAGACAGCCGAAGCCAGCATGATGCCAAGTTCCTGCGCTTCCGTGGCGCCGGCATTGTGGAACACGCGCCCGTCAGCTTCCAGCAGCACGCCCGGAACGCCCATCGCGAAGAAGTGCGCCAGCGACTGTGGCATAGAGGCCTGCAGCGCCTCGATCGACATGCGCAACCGACCGGTTCCCGCGAAGATCGCCGCTGGATCGATGCCGAAGGAGAGGTTGAGCTTTGCCGGGTCCGATCGCCGCTTGCTCAGGAACGCGACCAACCAGTCGGCCACGGCGCGGCTCCAGGGATGGGCGTCGATGCGAACCTGGATGCGGTTGAGCGGTATGCCGTCCAGCACCGCCTCCAGCGCCTCCGCCGTTCTCGGCAAGCCGTAGCCGAACGCGTTGGGCGCCCCTTCGAAGACCAGCGACAATCCCGTGGCACCCTGTGCAACATCCTCCAGCGCTTGGCTTCTGGCACGGTCGATGTCCGGATCGTCGATGCGCTGGCTGACGATCCATGGCGATTTCGGGTTTGTACGCACGATCGGTTCCGCCGCGGTGCTGCGGTCGTAGAGCGGTTCGATACGGATGTTGTCATCGCTGTGCGAGACCAGCTTTTCCTCGAAGGAAGCGCCTGCCAATGCCTTTTCCGCCAAGGCGAGCCATCGCTGACGCTCGGCGTTCTCGGGTTCCACGTCCTGGATCAAGGCTCCGGCGCCCATCCGTCCTCCTCGTTTCATGCGGCCGCACCAGCCGGGAGCGGTTCAGTCTACGGTCCCCGGTCCGATATCGCAATGCAATGCGCTTTCAGAGACCGGATTCGATCCATCAGATATAGGTCAGTCCGCGTGGACGACGATTGCCAAACAGCGGCAAAATCCGCAAGCTCCAAAAACCCGATCTGAACGAATGGGGCCGATTTGGGCGAATGGCCCGGATTTGGACGAATGGCCCCGATTTGGACGAATGGCCCCGATTTGGACGAATGGCCCCGATTTGGACGAATGGCATTGTCGCTGTGCAATGGCCTCACTATACCTGCGGCAAGGCCACTGGCTTTAGACACATCAGTTTGCGGAGACCGGACATATGGCTGACGAGACCAGTATTTTCATCGGCGCCAGCCGAAAGCCCGACGACAGCTATCAGCGTGCCGAGCAGTTGTTGCTGCGATATGGGAATCGTCACGGCCTGGTGACCGGCGCCACCGGCACCGGCAAGACCGTCACCTTGCAGATCCTGGCCGAAGGATTTTCCAACGCCGGCGTGCCGGTGTTCTGCGCGGACATCAAGGGTGATCTGTCGGGCATCGCGATGATGGGCACGGCACAGGATTTCCTCGTCAAGCGGGCCGAACAGGTCAAGCTCGATCCGTATGACTTCCAGGAATTTCCCGTTATCTTCTGGGACTTGTTCGGCGAGCAGGGTCATCCGATCCGCGCCACGGTCTCGGAAATGGGGCCGTTGTTGCTGTCGCGCCTGATGAACCTGACCGAGGCGCAGGAAGGCATCATGAACATCGCCTTCCGCCTGGCGGATGAGGAAGGTCTGCTGCTGCTCGACATGAAGGACCTGCAGGCGCTGCTCGCCAACATCGCCGAGCGCGCCGACGAGATCGGCTCACGCTATGGCAACGTGACGAAGCCATCGGTCGGGGCTATTCAGCGCACGCTGCTGGTCCTCGAACAGCAGGGGGCCGCAAACTTCTTCGGCGAACCGGCACTGCGTATCGCCGATATCATGCGCACCACCCGCGACGGACGCGGCGCCATCAGCGTGCTTGCCGCCGACAAGCTGATGATGAATCCGCGGCTCTACGCGACCTTCCTGCTATGGCTGATGTCGGAGCTGTTCGAGGTGCTGCCGGAAGTCGGCGACCCCGACAAGCCGAAGCTGGTGTTCTTCTTCGACGAGGCCCATCTTCTGTTCGACGAAGCACCCAAGGTGCTCATCGATCGCGTCGAACAGGTCGTCCGACTGATCCGCTCGAAAGGCGTCGGCGTCTATTTCGTCACCCAGAACCCTTTGGATATCCCTGAAAAAGTCCTGGCCCAGCTCGGCAATCGCGTCCAGCACGCGCTGCGCGCCTATACACCGCGCGAGCAGCAGGCAGTCCGGACGGCGGCCGAAACGTTCCGGCCAAATCCCGATTTCGACTGCATGACCGCCATTACACAGCTTGCCACTGGCGAGGCGCTGGTCTCGACGTTGGAAGCCAAGGGTGTTCCGTCCATGGTGCAGCGGACCCTGATCCGCCCGCCATCCTCGCGGCTTGGGCCCATAACGGCCGCTGAGCGGCAAAAGCTGATCCAGGAAAGCCCGGTCGCCGGCCAGTACGATCAGGCCGTCGATCGCGAATCGGCTTTCGAAATGCTGCAGAAAAAGGCCAAGGACGCGCAGGATGCCGAAGAGCAGGCCCAGCAGGCCGGCAACGGCGGCTCGCGCTGGACCATTCCGGGCTTCGGCAATGACGATCCCGCGCCGCAATCCGGTGGCAGGCGCACATCTGCACCGCGCCCGTCCAACCGCCAGACGGTCGCAGAGGCGGCGATCAAGTCGGTGGTGCGCTCGGTCGGCTCTTCGGTCGGTCGGGCAATCGTGCGCGGCATTCTGGGGAGCTTGTCGCGCGGGCGGTGACTGGAGGCAGCGGGCGCCGCCGCTGCCTAGTCAGCTCAGAAAATCGAATTCGTGATCGCCTTGACCGGTCCAAGCAGCACCGAACCGTCCGGCACGCCGGCATCGATCGGGATCGCCTGTCGGTTGGCCGTCGCCACCATGGGTTGGCTGGCGTCGCTGGTCACGATGACCGGCGTCTTCGAGGGCACGCGATCATAGAGGTCGATAATGTCCTGGTTCATCAGACGCACGCAGCCTGACGACACCGACTTGCCGATCGAGCGCCACTCCGGCGAGCCGTGCAGACGGTAGAGCGTGTCGACATTGCCCTGGAACAGATAGAGCGCGCGTGCACCGAGCGGATTCTTCAGGCCGCCGGGCATGCCGCCATTGTCGGCGCTGTAGGGTTTCAGTTCCGGCTGGCGGGCTATCATTTCGTCCGGCGGCGTCCATTTTGGCCATTTCTGCTTCCACTGAACGACGGCGTCGCCGGACCATTCGAAGCCGGCGCGGCCAAGGCCGACACCGTAGCGTATCGCCTGACCGCCTGGACGAACCAGATAAAGGAAGTGGCCGGTCGTATCGACGACTATGGTTCCCGGCTTCTGTCCCGTCGGGTCGGGAACGATCTGACGCAGGAATTGCGGATCGATCTTGTCGACTGGGATGGCCGGCAAATCGAAGCCGCCGTCGCTGACTGCTGCATACATCGTCACATAGTCCGCCAGAGGCGGCTCGACATAGGTTGGTGGCGGCGGCTCGACCGGACCCGGCCCGGTGGTGGCGCATGCGGAAACCGCGATCGAAGCGGCGCCCAGGGCTGCGGCATTGAGAAAGCCGCGACGGCTCAGGCGAAAAGATTCGATTTCAGTTATGGACATGGTTGCCTTCTTTAAGTCTCAAATCGCAACAAAGCGTGAATTCGCCGACAGTTACGCGGGTGCCTGACAACACCTGGGGCGATAGGCGGTTCCGATTCTGGCCCGAACGTGGGCAAAGAAAGGCGAAGCTGTGACCAGGCTGCTACTGTGGCGCCAGAGACACAGGTCTCTTAGCTGCCGGGCACAAGGGCTTCGAGCGACGGCAGGATCAGGGCCGGTGGGAAGTCCCGGTATTCTTCGGGCTGGTTGGAGCGGTTGATCCACACCGTGCGAAAGCCGAATTTGGTGGCGCCTGCAATGTCCCAGCGATTGGACGACTGGAAGGAAACCGCGCCGGGGTAGAGGCGCCAGCCGGTGGCGACCATGTCGTAGACCGCCGGATCGGTCTTGAAGCGCCGCACCGTATCGACGGAATAGATATCGTCCAGAACCTGGTCGAGCGCGGCGGATTTGACCGCCGCCTGCAGCATTTCTGGCGAGCCGTTGGACAGGATCGCCAGCCTCGCTCCCGAAGCTTTGAGCGCCTTGAGCACGGCCGGCACTTCCGGATAGCAATCGAGCCGCCAATAGGCATCCAGCAATATCGCCTTGAGACCGGGGTCGGCCGAGGGAACCTTGCGCAAGGCGAAATCGAGCGCCTGTTCGGTCAGTTGCCAGAAATCGGCATAGGCGCCCATCAGCGTGCGCACCCAGGAATATTCGAGCTGTTTGGCGCGCCAGATCTCGGACAACAATTGGCCGTCCGGCCCGATCCGGTCGGCATGACGGCGCACGGCGGCATGCACGTCGAACAGCGTGCCATAGGCGTCGAAGACATAGGCGGCGTATTGCATGACAGCAGTTTTGAGGGCAGGCGCGACAAGGTGCAAGCTTTGATTGCATTGCGCCCCGGCACTGGCCTCAACAAAACTCCATGATGCCGGTTGACGGCGCCCGCCAAAGCATCTTCCAATGGCTGTCACACGAGACCGATTGAGACGGGACGAGATGATGACACTGGCGGCTGCGGCGCAATCCACGACATGGACTTTCGTCGATGGTGATTGGCACGAAGGCAACGTCGCCATTCTGGGGCCGCGCAGCCACGCCATGTGGCTCGGCACCAGCGTTTTTGACGGCGGCCGCTGGTTCGAAGGCGTGGCGCCGGATCTCGACTTCCACGCAGCCAGGGTGAATTCCTCGGCGATTGCGCTCGGCCTGAAGCCGAACATGAGCGCCGACAAGATCGTCGGGCTGACATGGGATGGGTTGAAGAAGTTCGACGGCAAGACGGCGGTCTATATCAGGCCGATGTACTGGGCCGAGCATGGCGGCTATATGGGCGTGCCGGCCGATCCCGCCTCGACGCGCTTTTGCCTTTGCCTCTATGAATCACCGATGATTCCGGCGACTGGCTTTTCGGTGACCGTGTCGCCGTTCCGGCGTCCGACCATTGAAACCATGCCGACCAACGCCAAGGCCGGCTGCCTTTACCCCAACAACGGTAGGGCCATTCTCGAAGCCAAGATGCGCGGCTTCGACAACGCAATGGTGCTCGATATGCTGGGCAACGTCGCCGAGACCGGAACCTCGAACATCTTCCTGGTCAAGGATGGCCACGTCTTTACGCCTGCGCCGAACGGCACCTTCCTATCCGGCATCACCCGCTCGCGCACGATAGCGCTGCTCGGCGAATATGGCTTCAGGACCACGGAAAAGACGCTGTCGGTGCGCGATTTCCTCGAAGCAGACGAAATTTTTTCGACCGGGAACCATTCCAAGGTGGTGCCGATCACGCGCATCGAGGATCGCAATCTGCAACCCGGGCCGGTGGCCAAAAAAGCGCGCGAACTCTATTGGGATTGGGCGCATTCGACTTCTGCTGTTTGAGCGGATAAAAAGGCGATCGACGCTTCATCCGGAGTTGTCCCAACCCATTCCAGACCTATCTTACTCCGGTATCGACACCGGATTTTTCCACGAGGGAGTACTATCCATGGCCTTTGAATTGCCCGCTCTGCCTTACGACTATGAGGCCTTGCAGCCTTACATGTCGAAAGAGACGCTGGAATATCACCACGACAAGCACCACAAGGCGTATGTCGATAACGGCAACAAACTCGCCGCCGAGGCCGGCTTGGGCGATCTGTCGGTCGAAGAGGTGGTCAAGCAGTCGTTCGGCAAGAATGCCGGCCTCTTCAACAATGCCGCCCAGCATTACAACCACATCCATTTCTGGAAGTGGATGAAGAAAGGCGGCGGCGGCAACAAGCTGCCGGGCGCCTTGCAGAAGGCAGTCGATAGCGATCTCGGCGGCTACGACAAGTTCAAGGCCGACTTCATTGCCGCTGGCACGACACAGTTCGGCTCCGGCTGGGCCTGGGTCTCGGTCAAGGATGGCAAGCTGGCGATCTCCAAGACACCGAACGGCGAAAACCCGCTCGTCCATGGCGCGTCGCCGATCCTCGGCGTCGATGTCTGGGAGCACTCCTACTACATCGACTACCGCAACGCCCGGCCGAAATATCTCGAGGCGTTCGTCGACAGCCTGATCAACTGGGACCATGTCCTGGAATTGTACGAAAAGGCGAAGTGATCGATTTCCAGAAGCCCCGGTATCACCCGGGGCTTTTCTTTTCTGCGTCCCGCAAGAGCAAAGGTCCGGCAAAAATCATCAGGGGGAAGGGAATTTTCCCTCTGTAGCATCCGTTGACGTCCTGTCCCGAAATGCCTTCATCATGGAGCCAATTGAATGAGAAAGCTTGTTATCGCCATCTCTATGCTCGCACTCGCGGCTTCGGCGGCCTTTGCCGACCCGATCCTCGACCGGCAGGCACTGATGAAGGAACGTGGAAAGATCGTCGGCGGCCTGTCGAAAGTGGTCAAGGGCGAGGAGCCGTTTGATGCCGCCGCGGTGCTGACGGCGCTGCAGGCGCTGCATGCGAATGCCGAGAAAGTCGACGTAGACGCGCTGTTTCCGGCGGGCAGCGACACGGGCGGCGATACCACTGCGTCGCCGAAGATCTGGGAAGACATGGCCGGCTTCAAGGCCACCAACGCCAAATATGTCGCCGACGTCAAGGCAGCGGCCGCTGCCGCTCCTGCCGACGTCGATGCGTTGAAGGCGCAATTCGGCGCCATCGGCTCCGATTGCGGCACCTGCCACCAGACCTACCGGGTGAAAAAAGGCTGATAGCGGGCGATGCCCTGGCTAAAGAAACTCGTCGGCGCCATCGTCATCCTCGGCGGCGTCGGCGCGGTTGCCGGGTGGGCCGGGTCGGCGCCGGTGAGGCTCGACAGGGAGACCCTGGCCAAGCTCGGTCCTGGCGACGCAGCCAGGGGCAAGCGCATTTTTTATGCCGGCGGTTGTACATCCTGCCATGCAAAGCCGGGCTCACAGGGCGATGCGCGGCTTCAACTCGTGGGCGGTCTCGAGCTCAAGACGCCGTTCGGAACCTTCGTGCCGCCCAACATTTCGCAAGACGCCAAGGACGGCATCGGCGCATGGTCGGTCGAGGACCTCGCCAATGCCATGCTGAAGGGCGTGTCGCCTTCGGGCCGACACTTCTATCCGGCGTTTCCCTATGCGTCCTACGCGCGCATGAATCCGGCCGACATTGGCGATCTCTATGCCTTTCTCAAGACGCTGCCGGCCGTCGCCGGCAAGGCTCCTGCAAATTCGCTCGGTTTTCCCTTCAACATTCGTCGCGGCATTGGCCTGTGGAAATTGCTCTATCTTAGCGACCAGCCGGTCGTTCCATTTCCCGCTGGCACGCCCGATCCGGTCATGGCCGGCCGCTATCTGGTCGAGGGGCCGGGCCATTGCGGCGAATGCCATACGCCGCGCGACCTTGCAGGTGGTACGAAAAAGAACGTGTGGCTGGCCGGTGCGGTGGCTGCCGAAGGCAGCGGCGTCGTGCCGAACATCACATCGGGCGAGGGCGGTATAGGCGATTGCTCGGAACCCGACATCGTCAACTACCTCGCAACCGGCTTCACGCCCGATTCTTATTCCGTC
>NZ_RZQA01001709.1:0-316 GCF_004022915.1 Mesorhizobium sp. M7A.F.Ca.US.006.04.2.1 | reverse complement strand
GTTGCTCCGGTATCACCGGTTGCTCCTGTGGCGCCGGTCGAGCCGGTTGCTCCGGTCGATCCGGTCGAACCTGTTGCCCCAGTAGAGCCGGTCGAACCTGTCGATCCGGTCGAGCCAGTTGCTCCGGTCGATCCGGTCGAACCTGTTGCCCCAGTAGAGCCGGTCGAACCTGCCGATCCGGTCGAGCCAGTTGCTCCGGTATCACCGGTTGCTCCTGTGGCGCCGGTCGAGCCGGTTGCTCCGGTCGATCCGGTCGAACCTGTTGCCCCAGTAGAGCCGGTCGAACCTGTCGATCCGGTCGAGCCAGTTGCTCCGG
>NZ_RZQA01001708.1:0-334 GCF_004022915.1 Mesorhizobium sp. M7A.F.Ca.US.006.04.2.1 | reverse complement strand
TCGACCGGCGCCACAGGTGCAACCGGTGATACCGGAGCAACTGGCTCGACCGGATCGACAGGTTCGACCGGCTCTACTGGGGCAACAGGTTCGACCGGATCGACTGGAGCAACCGGCTCTACTGGAGCAACCGGCTCGACCGGTGATACCGGAGCAACTGGCTCGACAGGTTCGACTGGAGCAACAGGTTCGACTGGCGCAACCGGCTCGACCGGCGCCACAGGTGCAACCGGTAATACCGGAGCAACTGGCTCGACCGGATCGACAGGTTCGACCGGCTCTACTGGGGCAACAGGCTCGACCGGATCGACCGGAGCACCAGGCTCTACTGGAG
>NZ_RZQA01001707.1:0-378 GCF_004022915.1 Mesorhizobium sp. M7A.F.Ca.US.006.04.2.1 | reverse complement strand
CGATTGCGGACGTAATCCTCCCGACAAATTTTCCAGGTCTCGATATCACCCCCGCCAATCTCGAATTGCAGGAATACGAATACGACACGCCCCTCGCCATGCAGGATAAGACGTCAAATGCCGGGCGCCAGTTCTTCACGCGCATGGCGAAGGCGCTAACGGAGGTCGACGATCGCTATGACGTTGTCGTGGTCGATTGCCCGCCCCAGCTTGGCTACCTGACGTTGACGGCCATGTCGGCGGCGACGTCGGTTCTCATTACAGTTCATCCGCAGATGCTCGACCTGATGTCGATGAGCCAGTTCCTGCTCATGCTCGGCGGCATATTGAAAACCATCAAGGCCGCCGGTGCGGCAATCGAGCTCGATTGGTTTCGAT
>NZ_RZQA01001706.1:0-378 GCF_004022915.1 Mesorhizobium sp. M7A.F.Ca.US.006.04.2.1 | reverse complement strand
CCTCCCAACTCGTTGCCGTCGCACCTCAGATTTTCAAGATGGATGCCTCCGGATAACTTGCGTCCGCCAGCAAAATTGATCGTGTCACATGTCTTGTGCGCGCGCTTGTAAACACGAAAGCGGTGACCACAATATTGAAACATCTGTGGCATGAAAGGAAGCTCCTCAAGTCGACCATTTCTGTCGAGCGTAAGAAGGATTTCTTCCTTGGACCGAATCTCTACCCAGTCGCCGACCCTCAGTGACATGCAGCACTCCCGTCCACAGCGCGCTCCGCAACCAATGTCATTTGCCTAGTGCCGTACCATAGCATCCCTGGAATCCGACAGCCGTCCCCGAATTAGCGGTAGCTACCTTCCACTTTTGACGGAGTGGAGC
>NZ_RZQA01001705.1:0-378 GCF_004022915.1 Mesorhizobium sp. M7A.F.Ca.US.006.04.2.1 | reverse complement strand
CGCCGACGAGAGTGTGACGACTCGAGCCCAAGTCGCAACGCGCGGTCAGGGTGCTGGTCGAAGTCGACGCCGAACCTTTGGATCGTCCTAATCGCTTCGGGTGCAGCTCGTACCACTCGCCGCACCGTGGCCTCATCGCAGAGTCCGTCGCCGGCAGCTATCGTGTCGCAAAGGTGAAAATCTGGGCCGTCGTCGCCCCCGAGACTTGCCGCAAGACCGCCCTGGGCAAGTTCACTGCAGGCTCCGGTTCCAAGCGGCGCGTTGGTCAAAAGCACGACCGGTTCCGGCGCCAGATGAAGCGCCGTCATCAGGCCGGCAATGCCGCCGCCGATGACGACCGGCGCCCCCGCGATTTCGCGAACCTCCAGACTCATAGGG
>NZ_RZQA01001704.1:0-382 GCF_004022915.1 Mesorhizobium sp. M7A.F.Ca.US.006.04.2.1 | reverse complement strand
GTGCTGGCGATCGCGGTCGTGCTGTGGGACGGCACTGAGCTGTCCTCAGGACGATTTTCGCGGCTCAGGTCGACGATAGGGGCCATTCTGCTAGCATGGCTTGTAACGAACGATAATGCAACATTATCATTCATTATATCTGCACGACAGGCTGTGCGTTTCGGTGCGAAAATCATAGCGCAAAGCGCACGCGCGCTTTACCCTCCAAAATCATGATTCGCCTCGATCCCGCGACCGCCAGCTCCTCTGCGCCGCCCTCCGTTCCGGCGTGGGCGCTCGCGTCCGGCCGTGACGCCAGCGAGATCGACGCCGCCTTCCAGGCCGGCGCCGCCTTGGCGTCGCTGGACGCACTTGCCCGGGCGCAGCCCGCCTGGGCCGGCGC
>NZ_RZQA01001703.1:0-382 GCF_004022915.1 Mesorhizobium sp. M7A.F.Ca.US.006.04.2.1 | reverse complement strand
CTTCTCCTATAGAGCACTCTACCAGGCGGGGCGGTGTACCTTCTCCGCAAGGCCCATCGCACACTCCTATATAGGAGGGCTCCTAAGAGAGGCGCTGCTCGATCGGCGGCGCCCACATTCGATGGCTTTGGTGTCGAACGGCAATGCGGCGGCAATAGGGCTCCTTCCTGGCCGTGCCACGCATGTTGCCAGCGTTCCCCTGGGGCAGTTGGCTGTCGACAGATCGGGTCCGAAATTTCTGTCGCAAAAAGTTCAAAAACATTCTCGATGTGTGTTGACAGTTGTCGTTGGTGGCGACTATATACGCCTCACGAACGAGGGCGGCTCGCCGCTGGCGACGAAGAAGTTTGCTTCTAAGCCTGCCCTTAGCGAAATTCAAGAG
>NZ_RZQA01001702.1:0-384 GCF_004022915.1 Mesorhizobium sp. M7A.F.Ca.US.006.04.2.1 | reverse complement strand
CGCCTTGTAGCCGAAAGAGGCGTAGGTCGACATCTCTCCAAGCCCATGCCTGGTTTCGCGCTCGAGCAATTGGGCGATGCTGTCCTTCCTCTGCCAGGCACTGCCTTCGTGGCAGAGATAGACCCGCAGCGACCCACCGTGGGTGGGAAGTTCCTCGACATCGATCAGCCGCAGCCCGTGACGGGCCGCCATCAGGTCGACCGTCAACAGTGAGAAATACGAAAAATGCTCGTGGTAGATGGTGTCGAACTGGTTCTCCGCCATCAGCCGCTCGATGTGTGGGAATTCGAGAGTGACCATGCCCTCCGGTTTGAGCAGGATCGCCACCCCGGCGACGAAGTCGTTGAGGTCTGGCACCTGCGCCAGGACGTTGTTGCCAATGAT
>NZ_RZQA01001701.1:0-385 GCF_004022915.1 Mesorhizobium sp. M7A.F.Ca.US.006.04.2.1 | reverse complement strand
GGCTCGAACAGGTTTTCGAGGTGATCGGCAAGAAGCCGCAGGGAAAGACGTGTGCGGCTATTGTGGGCATCACCGATGAAGGTGCCGAGATCATGGAGGAATATAAGGGCACACCTGCCCTGGACGCCGGCCTGCTGGCTGCGGCCCAGGCTGTGGAGCACTACGAAATCTCACGCTATGGCACACTGAAGACCTGGGCCTCCGAACTCGGGCTCGATGAAGCGGTTTCTCTCCTCAATTTGACGCTTGGAGAGGAAAAAGCGACCGACGAGGCGCTGACACAACTCGCTGAATCGGCTGTCAACATGGCGGCCGAAAACGTGTAGTAGCCCCACCAGGCGAAGACTGGCCCGTCGCTACGCGAATCTCACGGGAGGTATCAATG
>NZ_RZQA01001700.1:0-385 GCF_004022915.1 Mesorhizobium sp. M7A.F.Ca.US.006.04.2.1 | reverse complement strand
GTCCAGCGTCGTCGGGTCGGCCAGCGTGCCGGCGCCGGCGAGGCCGCCATCGGCGTAGTAGAACTTGCCGAAGGCGGCATTGGTGGCGGCGTTGATGGCGACACGCGTCGTCGTGCCGCCGGTCAGCGTCTGCGACTGGACGCGGACGCCGATATCGCCACGCACGCGCTCGTTGACGCGCTTGCGCAGGCCTTCGCTGACCGGATAGACCGGCTCCGGCCCGCTATCGGCCCCATTGGCGGCGTGGTCCGAGCCGCTGCCGGGATTGAACGGGATGTTCAGCCGCACACTGCCGGCGAACTGGGTGTCGTCGCGATTGTCGTTGCGGACCTCGCCGGCGAAGACCAGTTCCGTGTTGCTGCCGAAGACATCGCCGATCGTATAC
>NZ_RZQA01000016.1:0-21225 GCF_004022915.1 Mesorhizobium sp. M7A.F.Ca.US.006.04.2.1 | reverse complement strand
CGCGACGGCGGATTGTGCATGCAGCCGGCGACGCCACCGGTCGCGAGTTGGTGCGCGCGCTCGTCGCCGCGGTTCGGCGTACAGCCTCGATCACCATTATCGAAAATGTGGAGGTCCGCCGGCTGGTCGTGCAGGACGGGTCGGTCATCGCCGTGGTCGCAGCAGGACGAGCCGGCGCGCTCGCTCTGCCCACGCGTCGCGCGGTGCTGGCGACCGGCGGCGTCGGCGGGCTGTTTTGCGACACGACAAACCCCGCTGGCTCATGGGGTCACGGGCTGGCGCTCGCCGCATGGGCGGGGGCGGAACTCGCCGACTTGGAATTCATACAGTTCCATCCAACTGCGCTCGACGGTCCGCGCCGGCCGATGCCGCTGGTGAGCGAAGCCGTGCGTGGCGAAGGCGCGGTGCTCATCGATGAGCGAGGAGAGCGCTTCCTCGCCGACACACCTGGCGGTGAACTTGCGCCTCGCGACGTCGTAGCGCGCGCCATTTGGCACCAGCTTGCCGTTGGACGCCGCGTATTCCTGGACGCACGGCAAAGTCTCGGCCCGAGATTTGGCAAGCGTTTTCCAGGCATCGCCGAATTGTGCCGGAGCGCAGGAATCGACCCAGCGACCGACCTGATCCCGGTGCGCCCGGCGGCACATTATCACATGGGCGGCGTCGCCGTAGACAGCGCCGGCCGCAGCTCCATCGAGGGATTGTGGGCCTGCGGTGAGGTGGCCTGTACCGGCCTGCACGGCGCCAACCGCCTGGCCAGCAACTCGCTCACCGAAGCGGCGGTCACCGCGAGCTGGGTTGCCGAAAGCGTTGCCGGCACGTCGTATACCCGGCGACCGCGCAGATGCTCCACATTCGTCCCTCCACGACCAGACGCTTCCGTGGTCCGCCCGATTGTCTCCGCCGCCCTGGGTATCATCCGCGACGGCGAGGCAATGCGCGAAGCGGTGGCGACCCTGCTGCCGATCGCAGCCAATAGTGTCGCTGCCTCTGGTCCGGCTTTGGTCTCACTGATGATCGCCGCGGCGGCCCTGAGGCGGGAAGAGAGTCGAGGCGCGCACTGTCGGTCCGATTTCCCGCTCCACGATGCCAACGTGCGCCCATCACGGCTGACACTGCACAGCGCAATGCGGGCCGCGGCCGCACTCGATTGCCGGGCTACCATACGGAGCACTTGATATGACTTCATTCTCCCCCCTCCCCGCGACCCTGATCGAACCGATTGTGCGCGTTGCGCTCCTCGAAGACCTGGGCAGATCCGGCGACCTGACCACCGATGCGGTTATCCCGTATGATTGCACTGCCACGTTGGTGCTCAAAGCGAGGCAGGCGGGCGTCGTTGCCGGGCTCGATCTGGTCTCGTATGCCTTCCTTCTCGTGGAACCGGCGATCAACATCCAGATCTGGCGCCCTGATGGCAGCGAGGTTGGGGCCGGGGAAACCATTGCAAGATTGTCCGGACCCGCACGAGGCCTGCTCACGGCCGAACGCACGGCCCTCAATTTCTTATGCCGGCTGAGCGGCATTGCCACTGCCACAGCGGCCATGGTTGAGGCCGTGCGCGGTCACAAGGCGAGGATTGTATCGACGCGAAAGACGACGCCCGGGCTGCGGGCATTGGAGAAATACGCCGTGCGCGTCGGCGGCGGTGCCAATCACCGGTTCGGCCTCGATGACGGCGTGCTCATAAAGGACAACCACATCGCGATCGCCGGCGATATGCGCACAGCAATAGAGCGGGCGCGCGCCGCAGCAGGGCATATGGTGAAGGTCGAGGTCGAGGTCGACACGCTGAAGCAGCTCGATGCAGCGCTCGCGATTGGTGTTGACGCGGTGCTGCTCGACAATATGTCGGTCGAGGATCTTGCCCGCGCGGTTTCTATAGTGGATGGCCGTACGATCACCGAGGCGTCCGGTCGGGTGATGCCGAAAACGGCGGCGGCGATTGCGGCGACCGGTGTCGATCTCATCTCCATGGGTTGGCTGACGCACAGCGCCCCGATCCTCGACATCGGCCTGGACATGCCGGACCACCAGAACATCTGCAAGCACTTGAACTGAGGATTACGGCGTGAGGAGCAACATCAGCTCGGCAGGCGTAGGAGGTGCTGGAAAGACGTGCCGCAGCTCGCCTTTAGCGAGTGCGCCCCAAAGCCAAGAAGGCGTACCGGACTAGCAAACAAAGGTTTGACGATGACGATTGGAATGAACTCGGAGTTCGACGTGAACCAGACCATGCAATCGGTCGACGGAACGCCTCCGCGATGGAACCGCAAAGAGGCCGAGGCCATCTACGGCATGCCATTCAACGATCTGCTGTTCCTGGCTCAGACGATCCACCGCCAGAACTTCGATCGAAACCGAGTGCAGCTGTCGCGGCTCCTTAGCATCAAGACCGGCGGGTGCCCCGAAGATTGCGGCTATTGCAGCCAGTCTGCGCATTACGAAACCGGTGTGAAGGCGTCGAAGCTGGTGGACGTCAAGCATGTCATCGACGAAGCGGCCAAGGCGCGTGATGGCGGCGCAACGCGCTATTGCATGGGCGCGGCGTGGCGAAGTCCCAAGGAGCGCGACATGGACGTTGTGGTCGCCATGATTGAGGGCGTCAAGGCCCTCGGCATGGAGACCTGCATGACGCTCGGCATGCTCGATCTTGAGCAAGCTGCTCGCCTGAAGCAGGCCGGTCTCGACTACTATAACCACAACATCGATACCTCTGAGCGCTACTATGGCGAGGTTATTTCAACCAGGACTTTTGCCGACCGGCTGAAAACGCTTGGGCACGTGCGCGCGGTTGGGATGAAAGTCTGCTGCGGCGGCATTGTCGGGATGGGAGAAGAAAAGACCGATCGCATCGACATGCTGGTCACGCTCGCGAACCTGCCCGAGCCGCCGGAAAGCGTGCCGATCAACATGCTTATTCCCATCGAAGGCACGCCGCTTGCCGCGGCCGACGCCATCGATCCGATCGATTTCGTCCGCATCGTTGCGCTCGCGCGGGTGATGATGCCGAAATCCTATGTAAGGCTGTCCGCCGGCAGGACGGCGATGAGCGACGAAACGCAGGCGCTGTGCTTCTTTGCCGGCGCCAATTCGATCTTTGTCGGCGACACGCTGCTGACGGCGGGAAATCCCGGCGAGGACAAGGATACCCTTCTGTTCCGGCGCCTCGGCATTGAGCCTATGGAACTCGCCACGCAATGAAGGAGGCAATTCTTGCCCGCTATGACGCAACCTTGCGGGGACTGGGGCGCAAGGACCGGTTGCGGACGCTCGCACCGCGCGCCGGGCTCGACTTCTCGTCGAACGACTATATCGGACTTGCCGCCTCCAAAAGACTGGGCGATGCGGTTTCGACGGCGATTGCGCGGGGCACGCCAGTGGGCGCCACCGGATCGCGGCTGTTGCGCGGCAATGCACCGGAACATGAGCAACTGGAGGCGGACGCAGCGGCATTTTTCGGAGCCGAGCGTGCACTGTTCTTCGGCAGCGGCTATATCGCCAACTTCGCTCTGCTGACGGCCCTGCCGCAGAAAGGCGACCTGCTGGTCCTCGACGAGCTCGCTCATGCCAGCATGCATGAGGGTGCCCAGGCCGGGCGCGCTGAGTTCAAGCTGGCCGCGCACAACGACGTCGACGCTGTCGAGGACGCAATCACCCGCTGGCGCGCCGAAGGCGGCATGGGGCGGGTGTGGATCGCCTTCGAAAGCCTTTACAGCATGGATGGCGACCGTGCGCCGATGGAGAGCCTGGTCGCGCTGGCTGATCGGTACCAGGCATTCATCGTCGTCGATGAAGCGCATGCCACCGGCGTCTGGGGACCGGACGGCCGGGGACTGGCCGCCGCGTATGAAGGCCGCGACAACATCGTCACGCTCCACACATGCGGCAAGGCGCTTGGCGCATCCGGCGCGCTCGTTACCGGACCGCGAACACTGTGCGACTATCTTATCAACCGGTGCCGGCCATTCATCTATGCGACCGCACCATCGCCGCTGATGGCAGTCGCGGCACGTGAGGCGCTGACTATTCTGTCTGACGAGCCTATGCGTCGTGCTCAGTTGCACGAGCGTGTCGCTTTCGCGAGCCGGCAATTGGCCGAACGCTGCGGCGTGATGCCCAGCGGCTCGCAGATCCAGCCGCTTGTGATCGGCGATAACAGCCGCACCATGGCGGTGGCGGCAGGACTGCAGGCACGCGGCTTCGACATACGCGGCATTCGCCCGCCGACAGTGCCTGAGGGTACGTCGCGCCTGCGCATTTCGCTGACTCTCAACGTCGACGAAGCCGACATTTCCGCCATGGTCGAGGCTCTCGTCGGAGTGTTGGCCACAGCATGACCAAACGCATCGTCGTCACCGGAACAGACACTGGAATTGGCAAGACAGTGTTTTCGGCCGGACTTGCCGGGCTGCTCGACGGCTTCTACTGGAAGCCGGTGCAATCGGGCCTCAACGAGGAGACCGACAGCGAGGTCGTCGCCCGGCTTTCCGGCTTGCCCGACGGACGCGTGCTGCCCGAAGTCTATCGACTGACGATGCCGCTGTCGCCGCATCGATCAGCCGAAATCGACGGCGTCGCGATCGAGGCCGACGATCTTTCATTTCCGGTCCTGCCGACACCGCTCGTCATCGAAGGCGCCGGCGGGCTGATGGTGCCGCTCAATCGACAGACAAGGTTCATTGACATATTCGAACAATGGCGGCTGCCGGTCATACTGTGCGCCCGCACCGCGCTTGGCACCATCAATCATACGCTGTTGTCGATCGAGGCCCTGAGAGCCCGCTCCATCCCGCTCATCGGCATTGCCTTCATTGGCGAAGAGGTGGCCGATACACAAAGGACAATCGTGGAATTCGGCGGCGTGCCGCAGCTGGGCAGGCTGCCGCACCTCGGTCCGCTGACGGGTGAAACGTTGAGAGATGCAATGATTTCCGGCTTCGACCTGGCCATGATTGCCGGAGGCGACTGATGGCGGAGTCTCGAGTCTGGCATCCGTTCACGCAGCACGCGCTAGAGCCCTCGCTCCCTGAAATCGTGCTGACTGAAGGCGCCTATCTCCACAAGGCCGACGGCTTCCGCATCCTCGATGCGATTTCTTCCTGGTGGGTCGTCACCCATGGCCATCGCCACCCCCGCATCATGAAGGCCATCGAGACGACCGCCTCGAGCCTCGACCAGATCATCTTCGCGGGCTTCACCCACGAGCCGGCCGAACGGCTGGCCGAGGCGCTTGTAGGCATCGCACCCGCCGGCCTCCACCGGGTGTTCTATTCCGACAGTGGCTCGACCTCAGTCGAAGTCGCGCTGAAGATGGCGCTCGGCTATTTCCGTAACATCGGCGCGTCGCGTTCGCGCATCGCCGTCATGGAGCACAGCTATCATGGCGACACCATCGGCACGATGAGCGTCGGCGCCCGTGGCGTCTTCAACGCCGCCTATGAGCCTTTGCTGTTCGAGGTCGACACCATCCCCTTCCCGGCCGCCGGGCGCGAGCAGGAAACGCTGGATCGGTTCGAGGCCGTTAGCCGCGACCGGCGCGCAGCCGCGCTGATCGTCGAGCCGCTGGTGCTTGGCGCCGGCGGCATGCTGATGTATCCGGCCTGGGTTCTTGCCGAATTGAAGAGGATCGCCGAAGCCTCCGGCACGCTCGTGATCGCCGATGAAGTGATGACCGGCTGGGGGCGCACCGGAACCATGTTTGCCTGCGAACAGGCGTCCGTCTCGCCCGACATCTTGTGCACCTCGAAAGGTCTGACCGGTGGTACCATCCCGCTGGCCGCCACGATCGCCACCGATGCCATCTTCCACGCTCACTTTTCGGAGGATCGCAAGAAGACGTTTTTCCATTCGAGCTCCTACACCGCCAATCCGATCGCCTGCGCGGCAGCACTTGCCAATGTCGAGATCTGGCGTGACGAGCCGGTGGCCGAGCGGATCGCGGTCTTGAGCGCGAGGCAGGCCGCGGGGCTGCAACGCTTCCGGGACAATCCATATTTCACCGACTGCCGGACAACCGGCACCATCGCGGCACTCGACCTACGCACCGGCTCAGCCGGTTATCTGGCCGAGATCGGGCCAAAACTGCGCGCTTTTTTCCTTGAGCGCGGCCTGTTGGTGCGCCCGCTCGGCAATGTCCTCTATCTTCTGCCGCCCTATTGCATCACCAGCGACGAATTGGACGGGCTCTATGACGCGATAGAGGAGGCCGGCGAACGCTTCGGCTCGCGGCCATGAACCTATCGTCGCGCGTTCTCGGCTTCGGCCATCATGCGCCGACGCGCAAGGTCGAGAACCCGGAAATCGAAGACCGGCTCGGGCTTGAGCCCGGCTGGATCGAGCGGCGCACCGGAATTCGCTCGCGCTTCTGGGCAACAGACGAAGACACGCTGTCGGGCCTTGCCGCCTCTGCCGGCGACATGGCGCTGACCAATGCCGGTATCGACCGCGGCGACGTCGGTCTACTCTTGCTCGCCACGTCGACGCCCGATCACCTTCTGCCGCCAAGCGCGCCGCTGGTCGCACATCGGCTGGGGCTAGGCCGCGCCGGAGCGATCGACCTGACCGGCGCCTGCGCCGGCTTCATCTATGCGCTGATGTTCGCCGACGGGTTCACCCGCCTGCACGGCAAAGCGAGCCTTGTCATCGCCGCCAACATCCTCAGCCACCGCATCAATTTGGCCGAGCGCGCCAGCGCCGTGCTGTTTGCCGATGCCGCCGGCGCCATGGTGATCAGTCCTTGCGATGACCCGGATCGAGGCATTCTCGGCGCTTCGGTGGATTCCGACGGCTCGCGCTACGGGCTAATCCAGATTCCCGCCGGGGGAAGCAACACTCCGTTCCATGCCGACCTCGACCTCGCGCAGACACGGATGACGATCACTGACGGCCGTGAAGTATTCAGCAAGGCCGTGGAGATGATGACCGCCTGCTCGAGAGATGCGCTCACTGCTGCCCGACTGAGGCCGCAAGACCTCGATCGTTTCGTGCCGCATCAGGCCAATGCGCGCATTTTCGACGCGGTCGGCAGGAACCTCGGCATCGCTGATCACTCGATCGTCAAGACGATCGCCGAATATGGCAACTCTTCCGCCGCGACGATCCCGCTCTCATTGTCGCTGGCCCATCGGGCGCAGCCGTTTCGGCCTGGCGAGAAAGTCCTCTTGGCGGCAGCGGGTGCGGGTCTCAGCGGCGGCGCGCTTGTGGTGGGAATTTAGCAAAGCAATGCTTGCGCACAGGACTGCTCATGAATGAGACTATGAGAATGGCTCAATACGCAAATAGTCGCCGGCAAGCTCCATAGAGCTGGGGTCCGTGCGGTGCTCCGCGATGTCTAAGTATCGACCCGCTTGCTCAAATCGCAGCGCTCATCGAAGGCCAGCAATACCTCATGCAGAGCGAAAATCCCCAACCGCCCGTTTCAAAGACGCTCGCCCCATTTCGAAACAAGGTGTTTCGCTCAATTTGGGCGGCCACCCAGATTTCCAGCCTCGGTTGGCTAGTGCAAACGGTCGCCATCAGTTGGCTTATGGCAACGATTTCAGCGTCCGACCTCATGGTGGCACTCGTCCAGGCCGCATCCACATTGCCGGTGTTCTTCCTCTCAGTTTTCGCCGGAGCCATTGCCGACAACTTCAGCCGCCGGTGGGTGATGTTTGCGGGACACTGCCTGATAGCATCGGCGTCGACGACGCTGATGATTTCTGTGGGTCTGGGATTTGTCAGTCCTTGGCTGATTCTCGGGTTAGGTTTCCTGGCCGGCTGCGGCTTTGCCTTGAATGATCCGGCTTGGCACGCTTCGGTCGGCGATATCCTTCACAAACGCGACATTCCGGCCGCAGTGACGCTTATGTCCGTCGGATACAACATTGTGCGCAGCGTTGGTCCAGCCTTGGGGGGCGTGATCCTGGCCGTCTTTGGGCCGCTGGCCGCTTTCGCCTTGGCTGCGGTGAGTGATCTGGCGCCCATAAGCGCGATATGGCGCACCAAATGGGAGGTCCGCTCTTCGCCTCTCCCTCGTGAGAGAATGACGACGGCAATTCATGACGGAGTGCGCTTTACGGCGATGTCTTTGGAGATCAGGGCAGCGACCGCCCGAGCCGCTCTTTTCGGGTTGGCAAGCATCTCCATTCTGGCGTTGCTCCCCCTCGTCGTCCGGGATCAGTTGAAGAGTGGGCCAATTGTCTACGGTATCTTATTGGCCGGCTTCGGCATGGGTGCTTTCATCGCGGGTATGGGCAACGGCTTCTTGAGGAAGGTCACGTCTCAAAACAGGCTGGTGGCCTTCGCCTCTGTGGCTTGTGCAGTCTGTTGCCTCTCCCTTGCCCTTACATCGTCGCTTCCTGTGGCGGCCATTTCGCTGGCGCTCGGCGGAGCGGGTTGGCTTATCACCTGGACGGGCATTGACGTGTCGGTGCAGTTGGCAAGCCCAAGGTGGGTTGTAGGCCGCACGCTCTCCATTTACTACGCCTTGAGCGCAGGCGGTATGGCTGCTGGCAGCTGGATCTGGGGTTCTGTCGCGCAAAACTATTCCTTGACCTCAGCATTGGAGGGCGCCGCAGGCGCTCTGTTGCTGGTTGCAGCAGCGGGGATCGTGTTGCCGGTCCGTCCCTGGGAAGAAACCGATCAAGAAAGTTCAGTTTTTCATCCGCCGGACGTGGCTCTCGATCTGAAACCCAGAAGTGGCCCTATCGTGGCCAAGGTCGAGTATTTGATATCGGAGGAAAATATCGAGGCCTTTCTGGGCTCCATGCGCACGCGGCGACACGTCCAGAGCCGTGCCGGTGCACGAAACTGGACGCTCCAGCGAAATCTGCAAACACCGTCACTTTGGACGGAGACATTCCGCACCCCCACCTGGATGGACTTTCTCCGCCTAAATCATCGACTCACCGCAGCAGATAAGGAAGTCGCCCAGCATCTCCTGTCACTGCATGAAGGAGAGGTGCCTCCGCAGACAGTGCTTTCGATTGAACGGACGACCGAGGCAATTCGTACCCGTACCTCGACAATCTTTTCTCGTCCTCCAAGATGACGCCATCAAGCTGCTGTCCAGGGACAGGGTGGATCACCGGTGCTTTGCAGAGCACAGCCTCACACCGAGA
Source organism: Mesorhizobium sp. M7A.F.Ca.US.006.04.2.1 (assembly GCF_004022915.1). Classification (NCBI taxonomy): domain Bacteria; kingdom Pseudomonadati; phylum Pseudomonadota; class Alphaproteobacteria; order Hyphomicrobiales; family Phyllobacteriaceae; genus Mesorhizobium; species Mesorhizobium sp. M7A.F.Ca.US.006.04.2.1. The sequence goes on along the minus strand of NZ_RZQA01000016.1, from coordinate 12,121 downwards.
GCAGCGTGCTCCGGGTTGTGCGCTTTCGCGCGCACCCAGGCGAGATGATGGTGAACGCGGCGTCAAGTGGAAGTCCCCTGCATACGCTTGCGGAGTCTTCTGCGAGAGCCCATGCCGACGAGCGCCAAACAAGGTCTGATGCCTTTCGGCGTCGTGGCCTCAACTCATCGATTCGCGAGAAAAGCATCGAATGCAGCAGCAACGGCGCGAACAACAAAGCGGTGCTCCGGCCGCACGCGGATGAAGCCGTTTTCGACGTCCAGGATCCCCTCCTCAGCCAGCGTCACCAAACTCTCAACTGAATCGAGAAAACGAGCTGGTTCGATTTCGTGGGCGGCACAGATGGTCGGCACGTCGGCCTCCAAATCGCACATCAGTCGCTCGATGATCGCTGCGCGCACCCGGTCATCGTCGGTCAGACGGTGACCCTTTGATGTCGCCAGACGTCCACTTGCGATGTGCCGGGCGTAAGAATCCCGTGTTACTTCGTTCTGAACATACCCCTCGCGGACTCGGCCAATAGCCGACGCGCCGAAGCCGATCACGTTTTGCAAGTATCGGCCGAGTATCCCAGCGAATTACGCCGTAGGCGCCCGGTCTTCTGGCGCTAGCGCAAGTTCGTCGTCCGGCGGAGCGAAATGATCGAGCCCGATCTCCCGGTAGCCAGCGCCAACCAGTGTCTCGGCGACAGTTGCAGCCTGTTCGGCGCGAAGATCGCCGTCCGGTAGACCTGCCTGCTCGATTAGGCGCTGATTCTTTATCACGGAAGGAATATGCGCGTATCCGAACACCGCAAGCCGGTTGGGGCGCATGGCGACCGCAGCCATCGCGGTCTGGATGCAGGACTGCACAGTCTGTTTCGGTAGACCGAAGATGAGGTCGAAGTTGATATGGCCAACGCCATGCCGGCGGAGATTTTGGACTGCAGCGGCCGTCTGCACCTTACTCTGGATCCGATTGATCGCCTTTGCACATCGGGATCAAAGCTCTGCATCCGATGCTCGCGCGGTTGACACCGTTAGCTGCCAGGGCTTCGGCCATTTCCGGTGTGAACGTTCGGGGATCGATCTCCACGGCGATCGCAGCAGTTTTGCTGAAAGCGAAGTGGCGGCGTAGAAATTCCATCAGCGCCAAGTGCTCGGCTGGCCCGATAAGGTGAGGCGTTCCGCCGCCGAAATGCACATCGCTCACCGGCAGCCCTTGCCGCACTTGCTCCGACACCAAACTGATCTCCTGACGCAGCACCGCTAAATAATTAAGGATCGGGCCGTTGCGACGGATGACCGCGGTAGGGAAGCCGCAATACCAGCACATGGATCGGCAAAACGGAATGTGGAAATAGAGCGACACCGATTCGTCGGCCGGGAGGCCCCCCAGCCATTCCTCATAATCGTCAGCACCAACTGCCGCAGAGAAGTCTGGCACAGTCGGATAGATGGTATACCAAGGCGGCCGGGGGTCCCGGTACTTTGTCAGGATTGAGGTGTGCAAGGAGCTGTCATCCCACGTCGCTCATCCATCATTCTTTCGTTGCGCGCTCGTCCTGGTCTCTGACCTAAGTCAGTGCGTCCCGCTTATGTCGCAGTCTCGTTTGGACAGGATGGGGTCAACCACGCCGGGGAGCGCGCGTGCCATGGTTGCGCCTGAGGTGATGGTGCGGTGCCGCATTCAACGTCTGAGTACGTGACGCCAGTGCAGTGTGCTTGAGGCGTCTGCGGAAGAACTTTGCAATGCGAAATTCATGTCCGACGCAACGGACCTGTCAAGCCTCGTTCAGACGCCATCCAGGTCCAGCCAGCGGCCTTCCCTGCCGGCCGAAAAACCATACCGGCTTTAGCCACCGAGACGCTCTAAAGCTGACGTCGGCTCATTTGATGAAAGGAGGACGCCGCTAGGGGGTGCACAAGGTTCCCCGGCTTGACGTCGCTTCGAGCGAAGAGCGGTGTGGCTTGTCGTCAAGCGCCGGGCAGCGTGCCCCCTACCGATATCCCGAAAAGATCGACCAAGATGGCCATGCCGACGCCACACGCGGTCTGGATGAGGCCGACCATGAAAATGCGATTGGCGCGTTCGTAGATGGGGCGCCGCAAGGAACTCATGTCGAGCAGCATGGACAGCGCTCTCATCTGCAGTGCGATGCCGAGCAGGATCGGCACTACGGCGAACAGATCGTAGAGTTGCCATGGCAAGGGGTTCGCGGCCCAATGAGTGAGGAAGCCGAGGGAAAAGGCAAGCAGGATACCCACGGCAGTGATTGTGCCGTTGCGGAAAATGGTCTCGATCGGTTCTTCCTTCGGATCGTGCTCGTCCAAGCGGCTTCCTTTCGTTGCTCTTTCCGTCGAGACTAAGTTCTCGAGAATACTGTTCATCGCCAATTACTCGAGGCGAGCCGTAGGCAGCCGTTTCAGGGTGCGCTCCCTCTCGCTTCCGGCCGCGCAATGTACCTGCACGGCGAACTTACAGCGGCGAAAAGGTGCTGCGGCCACCATGCGACGCCTCGGACGTGCACGCCCTCTGTTCCTGGCGCAGCCCTTGCGGAGCGTACGCGCAGTGATCCTTCTCGGTAGCGGATGGCGCGGCCTCCGTTGCGGTCAGACGGGAAGCCGTCGCTGTTAAACGAGACTGTCACATATCGAACATGGCGAACCGTGTCGCACATTTCTTTTCGCAGTGACCCTCAAAAAAAGTGATTCCAGCGAGACGAAGGCGCGTCGGCCCGATTTTGGTGTCGGCCGCATCTACGCTTCAGGTTGGCATGTCGCTTGCTGCTCTATTCGGAGAGCTGCAGCGGTCCGACCGGAGTGTTTCACATGTAAACGATAATGAATCTCCTAGCAGAAAACACTATTATAAGTACATGTGGCTTTTACGCTGGCTCACCTCTCGTGTCAAGCGCTTTGGCGTCCACATATTGGAGACAACACGCACAAAATTTAGAGGAAAAGCTTGCTCTTTCGCCTCTATCCTTTTTATTCCTTCATGGAGATCTAGACATGTACATCAAGAGTCCTCTTCTCGGCTTAACTGCTCTGATGACCATTTCCGTCGGTCGAGCAGCTGGCGCCGAGCGGGAACCGGCCGAGTACATCAAGATCTGCGACGTCCTCGGCTCGGGATATTCCTATATTCCCAACACCGAGACCTGCCTGCGCATCGGCGGCTATGTCCGTTACGATATCGGCCTGGGTGACGTCCGATCGTATGACAGCGCAAGAACCTCGGACGTGAGAACTGGCGAGGACCAAGGCACTTGGCGAAACAGCACACGCTTCACGTTCAAAACTTGGACCGGCCAGCAGACCGAGCTCGGCGCGTTGACGACCTATACCGAAACCCAGGTGAATTTTGGCAACAGCGCTAACTCGCATGACAGTCCTCAGAACTATGATTTCAACAGCGGCCTCGCACTGGCTTCTGCCTGGGTCGAGCTGGGAGGCCTGCGAGTTGGCAAGGAGGGGTCGGCCTTCGATACGTTTGCAAGCTACGCTGGCAACGTTCTCGATAGTATGCTCGTTCCGTCGGCCGGCTTCGACACCAACGTGGCTCAGTACCACTTCGACGCCGGCAACGGCATTTCGACTGTGATTTCGCTCGAACAAGGATCGGGCTCAGCCGGTACTATCGACAGCTATATTCCGCACGTTGTCGCCGGCTTGAAATACACGCAAGGCTGGGGCTCGATCATCGGCGTCGCGGCTTATGACAGCAATTACGAAGCTTTTGCCGGCAAGATCCGCGTCGACGTCGCTGTCACAAACCAGCTGTCGCTGTTTGGACTCTTCGGCTACGGTTCCAATGCCAGTCTCAACGAGGACTCAAACGGCGCAATTGCCAATCATGGGCGCGGCTCGTACAAAATCTGGAACGGCCAGTGGGCTTTCTGGGCGGGCGCCACCTACGAGTTTGACGAGAAAACTTCGTTCAACCTTCAGGTCTCGGGTGATCAGCTCAAGGATGCTGGTGTGGCTGCAAACGTCGCCTACATGGTCGTTCCCGGCTTCACGGTCACAGCCGAGGTCGATTACGACCACTACGGCAACTCTGGCCTCGGCCCTGCCGAGCCTACCGCCGTCAAGGGCACGAGCAAGCCGAACAGCGTCGGCGGCATTCTCCGCTTACAAGGCTCATTTTGAAATCTCTCCAGTCGCGAGCATGGCAAAGGCACTTGCCTCGACAACGCACGCATGGAGAGCTTCGTTCGCCATCTTGAAGTCTGCATCGACCGTCCACGGCCCATCGTACCAACTAGAAACTGAAAGTTATGAGCCCTGTGTACTACACCTAGCCCTTGACCTGCCCGATGAACCGGCCAGGGGCCGTCAGTTCAAATTCGGGGCCGTTTAGAGGGCAGTGTGAGGCCGTGTTAGGTAAGCGCCACTGCAATGTCGAGGCCGCGACACGCCTGTCGCTTTGGACGGCTGGAATTGCCCTTCGCGGCGCCATTCATTCTCTCAACATTTACGTGATAATGCACGCTGAGTCCGAGCCGCGTGGCAGCACCCATCCTAGGTGTGAGCTTTCGAGAGGTTGTCCATTCGGACCGGACCGAGGAGACTGGAGTTACCACGCTTCAGCATCCATCGGAGGGTCCGAATGAACATCCACAAGAATGCCCGTCTCACACCGCTGCGTCGAGAGGAGATGGCGTTATCGGTGATAGAAGGCGCTTTTTCCAAAGCCCATGCGGCGCGCGTCTATGGCGTGTCGGCCAAGATCGTGGCGCGCTGGGTCGAGCGCTATAAGACCAAAGGGCGGGCCGGCATGGTCGACCGCTCGTCGCGGCCCACCGTCATGCCGAGCCTGACCGAACAGTCCGTGGCCGAGCGCATCGCAGCCTTGCGTCGCCAGCGGCTGACCGGCAAGCACATCGCCCATGAGGTCGGCGTCTCGCCCGCCACCGTCAGCCGGGTTCTCAAGCGTGCCGGGCTGTCGCGGCTCAGGGATATCGAGCCGGCCGAACCGGTCCGGCGCTACGAGCGGGAGCATCCCGGCGAGATGATCCATATCGACATCAAGAAGCTCGGCCGCTTCAGCCAAGTCGGCCATCGTATCACCGGCGATCCGCAAAAGGGCAAGTCGCGCGGCGCCGGCTGGGAGTTCGTCCATGTCTGCATCGACGACGCGTCCCGCATCGCCTTCTCGCAAATCCTGCCCGACGAGAAAAAGGAGTGCGCCATCGCCTTCCTCAAGGCCGCGGTCGCCTATTACGCCAGCCTCGGCGTCACGATAGCCCGCGTCATGACCGACAACGGCTCCTGCTACAGATCAAAGGCCTTCGCCAAGGCCTGCCGCGATCTCGGCCTCAAGCACGTCACGACAAGACCCTATACGCCCAAGACCAATGGCAAGGCCGAGCGCTTCATCCAGACAGCACTGCGCGAATGGGCCTACGCCATTGCCTATCCGACATCCGATCATCGTGCCGCCGAACTGCCTGTCTGGCTGCACAGATACAATTGGCATCGTCCACATGGCAGCCTAAAGTCAAAAACGCCTATCAGTCGCCTCGCCCTGATCGAGGACAACCTGTTGAAGCTCCACACCTAGGGCATGCGAAAATAGAAAATAACGGGCAAAAAGATGCGCCTTTTCCGACTCCGAGCCTAGATGGTTGAAAGCCTCGAAGTACTCCTTCGTCCGCTCGAGGAGATCTCCCGCATAAAGCGCCAACGGCTGTGACACGGTGACCCTCGGGCGCGCCTTGACCTTCGGCGTCTCAGGTCCACTCTTGGCCATCTCAGATTATCGGCTTAATTCCGGTGCCGGTATGCGACAAAGCCGAACAGAGTAGCCGCTGCGACGTTGAAGATTGCCCACAGCTCGCGCGGCAAATGAACCGGCATGAACGGGTTGAAGATCGCTGCCGCTCCAAACAGCGCCCAAGCCAGGGTGCGATTTTCAGGGCCTGATCGCCACACCATGGCTCCGCAGTAGATCCCGGCGAAAAAGACCACCACGCGGAGGAATTGGTAATAGCCGTACGGCCATGGCGCTACCGCCAGCAGCGAGGCAATAGCTACACAGATGCAGACCAACCGGACCGTTCCGGCCGGCGTCGAAAAGCATTATTTTCAGCAAACTTGATCCTCAAACGCCCAGCACGGTTGTTAGTGGAGTTTCGGCGCCCGCCATATATTTGAAAAGCCAGATTGCCCAAGTGATCGGCCAAATGAACGCCAACATCGCATCCAGGCTCAAGTTAATCAGGATTTTTACGACCACTGATGCATGGCCCTGCCATGTGTCGACGACATTCATCACGTAGGTGATCGGCCCGCCCAGCATGAAGAGGAGGCCCAGCGGAGCTGACATGATGTTCTTCAGCATGTTTGTGTCCCTCAGAAAGGCGTGACCTTCAGTGACAGTGATACGCGCCGGTCTTATGGTTGGTATGGCAACCGTTGGCATCAGTGCCGCCACTGTGTGCAAACGCGCCGGTCGCGCAAGCGATTATTGCAGCGGCCATAGCCGCGAGAAATGTTGTTTTCATTTTATTGCCCTCCCAAAGTATTTCAGACAGAGCACTATTGCCGGTCGGGCACAAGCTGCTCGTGGCACTGTGAACACAAATAGGATAGATGCTCCTCTGTGCAGGCCAAGATCGGGCGAGGAGAATACTTTGGATGGATTGCGATTGATGCACGTCCCGTTGGCGATCCTGCTGACATGGCCAAGGGTGGCGACGGCAAATGAATGCCTCTCGAAGTACACCAAGACCGACGTCTGCGCCTACGCAAAAAAAATGCAAACCGAAATGGCTCCAGCATTGCCCATGCTGATCAGTTCGAACATCTCCGTTCGGAGCATCATCGCAATCGGGCCAAGGATCGTTTTCAACGCCACCTGGGCTCAGACCGATGCGGAAGTAGACGCCAAATTGTTGGCTGCTGGCGTCTCGCGGCCGGTCTATGTCCAGAAGATCGATGAAATGACCAAAAACTATGTCTGTCGTGCGGAGGAACTATCTGCCTTCGTTCGCCTGGGCGGTGAGATCCAGTACACGTATACGACTGTGGATAATTTCCCAGTCGCGAACCCGCTCGTAGCACTCTGTCCTTAGAGCATCGCAGCACGGCTCATGACATGACTAGTCGCGGCCGATCAACCAGTTGATCAGCAGCCATGATCATTTGTTGGAACTCAATTGAGCCTGATCCGCACTAGCAAGTGGATAGAAGTGAATGTGCGGTTGCCCTTTAGCTCTACTATGCATAGAAACCACTCTGCCGGGGGGCGTAAAGTTGGGGTTGTGAGTGCGTGGGCTCTAAATTCGAAAAACTAAATAAGTTGCGTGACTCACTGCGAGAATCCAACCACGATTTTCGGGCGAGCACTCAGCTATTCAACAGCCTGGACCCTGCCAAGATCGACGGCGACCTGGATGTCATTAACCGCGGAAAGCAGCGCGGCGAGGTGAACCAACCCCCGAAAACGGCAAAGAATCTCGACGATGTCGAACATGCCATCGTGGAACGCGTTGAGGATGAGAAGAAGGCTGCGCATCACACTCTTGAGGACAACCTGCAACTCCTTGGAGGTCGTCTTGCCGGCCTCGATTTCGAGGAACAATTCGGTCTAATCCGTCAGACGAATGCCGCTAGCGTTTCGGACTTCAAAGCCTCGGTCGCCGTGGGCCTCGATGAACTTCACGGCCTGAGAAGGGCCCTGAACGACGCCGAAAAAGAGCATGCATGGTTTAAGGAGAAGCACGGTCTCGTTCGTGCCGCGCGTGTGCAGCACGGTGCCGCTCACATTTTCCGGCTATCGCTTCTGCTATTTCTGTTTCTGGTCGAGACAGCGATGAACGGCAACTTCCTGGCCAAGGGCAATGAGCAGGGATTTTTTGGTGGCATCCTTGAGGCTGCGGCATTCTCTTTCATCAACATCGGGGCGGCTTTGCTCCTGGCGGTTTTCTGCGCTCGTCTCGTCACCCATCGGTCGTTTTTCGTAAAATTCGTTGGGATCATTTCAATCCTTTTCTATATCGGCTTGGCGATTTCGATAAACTTGGCGCTAGCGCACTACCGTGAGGTCAGCGGCTCGCTCGCTGACGGCGCCGGCGCTGAGGTCATCCGTAATATGCTCGCCAATCCAGCGGGTCTCACGGACATCAAGTCCTGGTTGCTGTTTGCGATCGGCCTGATGTTTTCGCTTTTCGCTTTTATCGACGGCTGGTTCGTGCTCGACCCTTACCCAGGCTACACTGGCGTTGAAAATCGGCTCGTTCGACGGCGCGATGACTACATCGATCGAAAGAAGGAACTGATCGAAGAGCTGCAGGATGTCCGCGACGACCACAACGAAAAAGTGGAGGAAATCGTCAAGCAGCTTGGTAGTCGCCGGCGCGAGCACCGCGCGATTGTCGATCATCGATCGAGGCTTCTGGCTCTTTTTGCGCAGCATCAAGACCAATTGGAGCGAGCCTGCAATCAGCTTTTGTCGATGTATCGGGAAGCCAACATCCAGGCGAGGACCGAGCCGGCGCCCAAGCATTTCGGAACGCCCTACAAACTTGATCGCATCAAGCCATACGTCACCGGCGAGCGGGAGTGGAATGAGGGAGATGTTGGCGCATCAATTCGCCAGGCGCAGGAGGAACTCAACGAGCAGGTTCGTCTGATTGGTCAGGAATGCGAACGGGGAATTGAGCAGTACCGAGATCTTGATAAGCTTCACCCGGACAGCGTGAATGTCTAGGCGAACCCGCAGACGCAAGAAAGGCAATGCGGGTACCATTGCCGCGGCCATTGCCCTTGGTGTGCTATCCGTTGCGATGTTGGCCGGCTTCGGCTGGATGTGGACCAGGTCTGGCAATGGCCATATCGACGCCAACACGAATTGCCCATTGGACGGACCCTCCAGCCTGACCGCCGTCCTCATCGACGCCACTGATCCAATTTCGGCAACGACGATGGCTGATCTCAAGAACGAGTTCCGAAAGACCATTGGGCAGGTCGAGCCGGGTGGGTATGTGAGGATTTATACCCTGAGCTCGGCGCCTGGTGAGCTGACGGTGATGTTCGATGGATGCAATCCCGGTGATGGGTCGACCGTCGATAGTTGGACCAACAATCCTGCGCGGCGTCAAAAGAAGTGGGAAAACGCCTTCGGCGATCCTTTGAACAAACTTCCCGATGAAATCCCGAATGCGGCTTCCGCGAGCCAATCTCCGATCATGGCTGGAATTCAGAAAATCAAGCTGTCGCTCTTCGATAGCAGCTTGGCCAAACAGGGCAGTCCCAAGCGATTGGTGGTCGCCTCTGACATGATCGAGCATACGACGATTTACTCGCAGTACCGATCGGGACTGGATTACCAAAAATACCTCAACAGCGCCGCCGACCGCACATATGGGACGTCGCTGGATGGGGTGGGCATCACAATTCTTTATATCGATCGGGCAAAGAAGCCATTTCAGACCCTGGATCACGCGGAGTTCTGGACACATTGGGTCCAGAACCATCACGGCGAGTTCGAAAAGCTGGTTGGCTTGGATGGGTTAAACTGATGGCGAGAGCGCACGACAAACCTTTGCTGGATCATCCACGTCTGCCGGTCGTGGTTTTCGCGGCATTGACACTCGGCGGGTGTGTATTCATCGCCATTGCAAAACTCTCAGGCGTAAATCCGATCGTCGCGGCGGTAGCACCGGCCTGCCTGATGTTTTTCTATCTCGGGGTTTCGATCTTTGCTGGAAAGCTACAACTGCACGACGAGCAGACCGGCGATAACCTCTACTATATGGGCTTCCTGTTCACCCTGACGAGCCTTGGGGTCTCGCTGTTTCAGTTTGGAACGGAAGGCTCAACCGACACGATCGTCCAAAATTTTGGCATCGCGATCACGTCGACGATCACCGGTATTGCTCTGAGGGTTTTCTACAATCAGATGCGGCGCGATCCCGCGGACATTGAGCGAACGGCGAGGCACGAACTTGCCGACATGACACGGCGTGTAAGAGCCGAGATGGAAAGCGTAACCAGGGAGTTCGCCGACTTTCGTCGTGTCAGCCATCAAATGCTCGAAGAGGGCTTTGCAGAGATTGCCGAGCAAGCGGCACGCAATGGGGAGCACATTCGATCTGCCCTGGACAATATTGCCATGGAATCGATCAAGCCTGTCCAAGAGGCGTCTGCCAAGCTCAGTGACGCGTTGCAGCACAATTTCGGGCAAGTCGAAACCCAGTTTGCTTCGATAGCGAACCGCGTTGGAGCTGCAGCGGATTTGCTGGATAAAGCCAACAGCTCGATGTCCAACTCTGTTGGAAAGCTCGGTAATCAAGCCGACAATATGGCTGCCAAGCTGGAAAAGGTGGTTGTTCCTGATGAGGTGCTGAAGAACGATCTGGCGCCGATGGTCAAGCTCCTGGGTAATGCTGTCGCACAATATGCGATAAAAACCGAAACAGCCTCGCAAGAGCAGCAAACGCGGATGACCGGTCTTGCCGACGCAGTGATCAAGGTGGCGACTGGAGTGGAGAGAGCGGCAGCGGCCGCAGAAAAGACCGCAGAAACTGTCCAAGCGCAGCAGCGTTTGACTGAGGAGTTCATGGCTGTGATGCAGAAACACAGCAATGAAACACGCGGCCTCGTCGCAACCCTTACACAACATAGCCTCCCGGCCGTGCGCACTCCCCAGCCTCTGAGCAATGCGATAGCGAACGATGTCGAGCGAGTGGCGGCACCTTCCACTGTTGCCTCCCCTGTGGAGACGCCAATCAAGGTTTCGGATGACACGGAGGGCGACACCTTCCGATCGTTAAGCAGTCCGGCGGAGGTGGAGAAGGGTGAACCGCCAAAGAGAGCAAGTTGGTGGGGCAGGTGAGTGAGGTTAGCGGAACAGCCATTACGTTTGAGCGCAAGGGCTATGGCCGCGGCCTGATACTCGGCCTGACGATGGCTGAGACGATGCTGCTTCTCGTTTTCTGCCTTTTGCTTGCTGCAGGCGCGCTCATCGCCAAGACAAAGAAAGAGGCTGCGGCAGCGCAGAAGATTGCGCAGTCCCTCAATGAGAACGCTCGCAAGCTTGACGAGGAAAACAAGCGGTTGCTGGCTCAGCTGAATGCCATGGTCAAGCCTGCAAGTCGACGCAATGTACCAGATCAAGAATGGCGTGAATTGGTCCGGGCCAAAGAGGCCGCAGAGGCAATCAAAAAAGTGGGACTGACCCTTGAGGAAGCGGTGAAAAGCGCGCCGGCCGCCAAAGTCCTCTCTGACAACGACGTCGACGTTGATCAGGCCAAAGCCATGATCGAGAAGATGAAGGTTCTGCGCGAGCTCGGCTACGTTGGCACGGGCAAGACGTCCAAGGATCTTGCTGACGCACTGAAGAAGGCAAGGAACGAGGCCTCTGCTGACAAGCCACACGATTGGCCACCGATCATCAGTCTTAGCGAGCTCGATGGCTATAATTTCGATACTGGAAGTGCGGAGCTTTCCGGTGGCTTCAAAACGAAGTTGCGGCAGATGTCGAAGACCATTGCTGGAATTGCAACTTCCTATGGTGTGGACGTCATTGAGGTGATTGGCCACACGGACGAGCAGGCGATGTCCGGTGACTCATCGAATATGGACAGAGGCCTTCAGCCCGTACTGGCGCGCAAGATGGACATTGGCACACTCCATCCTGCCGACAATGCCGGGCTTGGATTAGCGCGAGCGATCTCCGTCACAGGCATCCTGCGCGATATGCCGGAACTGAAAGGCTTCACCATCCTGCCAATGTCCGGCGGCCAGTTGATATTGCCTGGCGACCGGCTCACCGACGGCGCACAGGCCGGCGACGTCAAGGCGAGGAGGCGAATTGAGATCAGGGTCAGGCAACGTTCGCGAGAGACAGATATTGGACTGGTTCCGGTACCAAAGTTGTGAGGCGAACTGCCCTTGGGTTTCGCTCACAGGGCTTGGGGGGGATTGCGGGGATGGGGTTTTACGTTCGAAAATCGATTAGTGCGGGACCTTTCCGCTTTAACTTCTCGTCTGGCGGGGTTGGCGCGTCCGTTGGCGTGCAAGGTCTTCGTATCGGGACTGGCCCACGAGGGCATTATATTCATGCAGGCGTCGGCGGTCTCTACTACCGAGGCACTTTGGGAAAGCGCAGCGCCAAGCAGACGCTGCAACTG
>NZ_RZQA01000169.1:0-9067 GCF_004022915.1 Mesorhizobium sp. M7A.F.Ca.US.006.04.2.1 | reverse complement strand
GAGGTGGACTCGTCAAGGATGAGCAGCCGGCTGTTGCGCAGCATCGCGCGCAGGATCTCGACCTGCTGCTGCTCGCCGAGCGACAACTCTGATACCTTGGCTTGAAGCTTGACGGTGATGCCGAGCGTGCCGGTGATCTCGGCGACGCGCGCCGCCAGTTCCTCGGTCCTGGGGCGCTGCCACCACGGCCCGCCAAGCAGGAGGTTCTCCGCCACCGTTAGCGTCGGCACCAGCATCATGTGCTGGAATACGGTGCCTATGCCGAGTGCCAGCGCATGGCGTGGCGAGGTGATCGGCGTCGGTTTGCCGTCGACCAGTATGCGTCCTTCGTCAGGCTGCTGCAGGCCGGACAACATGCCGATCAATGTCGATTTTCCAGCGCCGTTCTCGCCCAGCAGCACATGCACTTCGCCCGGGCGGATCGACAGGTCGACGCTGTCATTGGCAACGATGCCGGGGAACCGTTTGGTCACGCCTTCAAGCGCGACGATGTCGCGCCCGGCAACGGACGATGAAGAAAAACCGCTCATGAAGCCCAGCACCAAAAAACAGGAATCGTCCGGAGGGGTGAACGGATCACCCCTCCGGCAGCCGACCATGATCGCCTTACTGGGCGACGCTGGTCATCAGTGCCCTTACGGCGGCCGCGTCATAGACCGGCTCGACCTTGATCTTGCCGGAAATGACGTCCTCGCGCAGCGCCTGGATTTCCGTCCAGACATTGTCCGGGATCGCAGCGGTCTTCAGCAACTTGACCGAGTCGTCCTTGAGGCCGATCGTATAGTGTTTGGTGCCGAACGTGTCGGCCTTCAGGTCGGCAATCATCGCCGCATAGACCGGCTCGATGTTCCACACCACCGACGACAGCAGGAAGCCCTTGTCGATCGGTGACTTGTCGCCGATGACGTCGATGAAATAGACCTTGCCGCCATCGGCTGCCTTGGTTGTCTCGACCGCTTGCAGCATGCCGAAGCTCGAACCGTTGCCTTGGCCGAAGATGATGTCGGCGCCCGACGCGATCACGCTTTCGGTGACGCGCTTGCCGCCGGCCGCATCGCTGTAGGCGGCCGGGCCGATCACCGCGTAGGTGATCTTGACGTCCGGGTTCTCCGCCTTCACGCCTTGCGCGAACGCCGCCGACTGCGAATTCCACGATGGCGGTTCGCCCGACACCACGATGCCGACCGACTTGGAACGCGACACCTTGGCGGCGAGACGGCCGGCGAGATAGGCGCCCTCGTGGCCGCTCAGCGTATAGTCGGCGACAAGGCCCTTCTCCAGGCCGGCTGGCGTGTCGACGATTGCCACCGGAACTTTCAATTCCTTGGCGATTTCAGGCGCCGAGGTGTTGTAGCCGCTGGCATGCGCGATCAGCAGGCTGGCGCCGTCGGAGGCAAGTTCCCGCAAGGTCGGACGAACATCGCCATAGCCGAGGCCCTGGGCCACGACCACTTCGACGCCGGCGGCCTTGCCAGCCGCCTTGGCGGCATCGATGCCTTGCTGGTTCCAGCCGTAGTCCGTGCCTTCTTCGGGCGTGAGGATGGCGATCGACTTGACCTCGCCGGCAAGCGCGCCGCTCAACAAGACACTGGTCAATATAACTGCACTTACACTGCTCTTAAGAAGCTTTAACATGTTACCCTCTCTGTTGTTTCACCAATCAATATTCTTATTGTTATTGCGCGAAAGCGAGATAGACTGCCTAGGAAAAATTACATTGTGGAGCTCAGGCAAAGTGAAGATCCGTTATGCCCTTCCGGTGATGCTGGCGTTATCGTCCTTCGCCAACGCGGTTGAGTTGCACCATGTCGCCGTCCGCACCGGCACTGACGGGCTCGACATGGTTCCGTTGACGATTTCGAATGCGGGCAGCGAAGGCCTCTCCTGCAACGCCGACTTCGCCCACTGGTATTCGGCCGGGATCGCAACGATCGAGCCGGGCAAGAAGACCCGCGTCGAGCTCTGGTTCGATGCGAAGACCGGCACGTTCACGATCCTCAACGACAAGCGCGAGAACCTGCCCGTCGAGCGGCTGTGGTGCGGTCTGGCGAGCCGAGCATATGCCACCCGCGTGCAGATCACGCTCGACCGCACCGATGCGGCGAAAGGCGAGCGTGATGTGTCCTGCGCCATGGCGCAGGACAGCCTGGCCTGCCGGTAGGCGCTCATTCCCGCGTCCGTTCGAACATCGCGAGCCTCTTATTCTTTCGCCAGGAACGCGTCGGTGAAGACGTCGTCCGCCGACAGAGCCGCCTTGAGCACGCCCTGGTCCGTCAGCGTCTTCAGAGTCTCCTCCCACTGCGTCTTCGTCATCCAGCCGAGACCGTGTTCCTTGGTGTCGGGGCTGGTGAACGTCGAGGCGATGTCGGCGTTGATCTGCGCCAGCAGTACGTCCTTCTTGTCCGCATAGCCGGGCGCTGCCTTGGCCGTGATCTCGGCGGCCTCTTCCGGATGAGCCACGACATAGTCGAAGGCCTCCCTATATGCCTTGACGAAGCGGCGCACGACGTCCGGCTTGTCCTTGATCATCGCCTGCGAGGTGAACAGGCCGGAGCCATAGGCTTTCCACCCATAGTCCGCCCCCATCATGATGCTGAGCGAGCCCGGGCCCCCGGCCTTCGCTTCCAGTTCGGGAACCTCCGCATCGATATAGCCGACGACCGTCTGAACCCGGCCAAGCAGCAAATAGCTTTCATAGGGAGGCGAGACGCTGTTCAGCGTCATGTCCTTTTCGGTCAGGCCATTGGCGGCCAGGAAGCCTTTGAAGAAGATGTAGGTGGAACCGGCCGGATGAATGCCGATGGTCAGTCCCTTGAGGTCGGACGGCTTGGTGAGCTTCAGCGTCTTGGCCAGCGAAATGATCCCCAGCGGCGAGTGCTGATTGACGGCTGCCAGCGCCACGACCGGGACATTCTGCGACCGTGCGACGGCAAGCGTGGGAAGATCGCCGAACCCGAAATCCGCGTTCTCATTGCCCACCAGCCGCATCGCGTCCGGCGAGCCGGATCCCTTGCGGATCTCGGCCACATCGATGTCGTTCTTGGCGAAGAAGCCTTTTTCCTTGCCGACGAAGAACATGGCGTGATTGCCGCGCACGACCCAGTCGAGCTGGACGTTGACCTTGTCCGCCGCCAGAGCCGCGTTGGAAAAACCGAGTGCTGCAACAAACGCCGCGAAGGTAGCGGCCTTGATAAGTGAGCGTCTCAGCATTTTTTGTTCCCTTTTATGAATTGGTTGATCGAGCGGGCCTAGGATTGGCTGAATTTCGGCGCCCACGGCACCACGATGCGTTCTAGGATTTCGGCGGCGTAGTAGAAGGCGATGCCAAGCACGGAAACGAGCAGCAGCGCTGCGAAGACCAGCGCCGTGTCGAGCTGGGTCGACGCGAACTGGATGACGTAGCCGAGACCGTCCGACGCCCCGGCGAACTCACCGACGATGGCGCCGATCACGCTCAACGTGGCGGCGATCTTGGTTCCGGCCATCAGGTTCGGCAGCGAGTGCGGAACGCGGATCCTGAACAGAATCTGCGTCGGGCTGGCCCCGACGGAATTCATCAGCGACAGCAGCGAGCGGTCGACCGATTGCATGCCCGCCAGCATCGACAGCGTCACCGGGAAGAAGGCGATGACCAGGATCAGGCCGATTTTGGGCGCCAGCCCATAGCCGAACCAGAGGATGAAGATCGGCGCGAGCGCGACTTTCGGCACGTTCTGGAACAGCACCACCAGTGGATACAGCGCGCGTCCCAACCAATCGAAGCGCACGATGACCAGCGCAATGGCAATGCCGACCACGACCGAGACCAGGAAGCCGAACAGGATCTCGCCCGCCGTCACCAGCGTCGCCTGCATCAGCGTGCCCCATTGCGCCACCAGCGACTTCGCGATCTCGGACGGGGCGGGAATGATGAAGGCGGATATGGCAAAGATCCGCACCGCGGCTTCCCACAGCACGATCGTCACCAGCAGGAGGATGACAGCCGGCAGCCAGCTGCCGGTCGCCGCACTCCAGCTGGAGGCGAGGCGCGGCTCGGAAAGGTCGAATATGGGTTGGTCGCTCAAGATGCGCCTCCCGGTTGATGGCTGGAGCGCAGCATCGTTCGCAACTGGACCACCAGCCTGACGAACTCCGGATCTTCGGTGACCGACAGGTCGCGCGGGTAAGGCAGCGCAATGTCGAGGCTCTCGGTGATCCGTCCCGGCTTGATCCCCAGCACGTGAACATGGCGCGACAGATGGATGGCCTCGTCGATGGAATGGGTGACGAGCACGATCGTCTTGCCGGTCCGCTGCCAGATCTCCAGCAGCGACTGGCCCATCGAATCGCGGGTGATGGCATCGAGCGCGCCGAACGGTTCGTCCATCAGCAGGACCGCCGGATCGAGCGCCAGGGCCCGTGCAATGGCGACCCGCTGCCGCATGCCGCCCGACAGCTCGTTTGGCCGCTTGTGGGCGCTGTCGCCCAGCCCCACCAGTTCCAGCATCTCCTGCCCGCGCGCCCGCAGATCCGAGCGCGAGAGCGACTTGTCGGCGATGCCGAGCAGCATCGAGGCATTGTCGACGGCGTTTTTCCAGGGGAGCAGGTTGGCGTCCTGGAAGACGAGGCCGATCATCCGCTTGCGCGCCGCCTCGACCGGCGCGAGCCCGGCGATCGAAACGCTGCCCTGGGTAGGCTGCACCAGCCCGGCCAGCACCTTGAGCAAGGTGCTCTTGCCACATCCGGAAGGACCGATAAGGGAAACGAATGATCCCTTTGGCACCGAAAGATCGATGTTCCTGAGGATCAGCTGACGGGCCATGACCACCGAAACGCCCTTGGCGGAGATTAGATCGTCATGGCGGATATGGGCCGGCCTGTCGCCGGCGGCTCGGATGGTTTCAATGCGCATGGCTTGTCGCCCCGCGCGCTGTTTTCTGCCGCACCCGCACCATCTTGATGGCGAAGGCGCCCTTCACACAAACAGCCGACCGGTGGAGCTCCTCAAACCGGCTGGCCCTCTGCGCACCATGTGACATTGGCTACTCCCGGCCTTCCAGGATGCGCCGCACCGCGACGAGCTTGCGCGCCCGTTCACCTTGCAGCGCCTTTGTCTGCTCGGGCGTGTAGGCAAACATGCCCTCGCCCGACTTGATGCCGAATTTCGACGCAGCCGTCTTCTCCAGAACCATCGGCGCCACATCGTCGCGGTTGGAGAGATCGGCATTCAGGAAGGACGAGACGGATTTGTAGATATCCAGCCCCGCCATATCGAGCAGCGCCATCGGGCCGATGACGGCGATCTTGTAGCCTATGCCCCACGACACGCAGGTGTCGAGGTCTTCCGGCTCGATGACGCCGCGCTCGACAAGATCGACCGCCTCGCGCAGCAGCGCATAGAGCACGCGGTTCTCGACGAAGCCTGGAACGTCCTTCTTCACCACCACCGGCAGCAGGCCGATCGAGCGGATGAGATCGCGGATAACAGCCACGGTTTCAGGCGCGGTCTTCTCGCCGCCGATCACCTCGATCATCGGGATGATGTGCGGCGGGTTCGACCAGTGCATGCCGACCATCCGCTCGGGATGCGAGATATGAGCCTGCAGCTTGGTGATCGGAATGCCCGACGTGTCGGAAGCGACGATGACGGACGGGCCGATCAGCGGATCGATGTCACGATAGGTCTGCGCCTTGATGTCGATATTCTCGGGCACGTTCTCGATCACCAGTTCGGCGCCATCGACGGCCTCGGCAATCGTCTCGACGAAACGCACTTTGCCGGCACCAGTCCCGGGCGCCTCGATGTCGAGACGGTCGAGCACGCCGCCGGCAAGATCGAGCATGCCGCGGGCGCGCTCGATTGCCCCTGGCGAAACGTCATACGCCGTCACATCGAGCCCGCCGCGCGAAAGCCGCGCGGCGATGCCTGGACCCATCGTTCCCAGTCCGATGAGAGCGGCGCGCTTGATCATCATGCGGCCTTTGCGGGAGCAGCAGTGGTTGCCGCCTTGAAGGCCGGCCGAGCGGCGATCGCGGCCACCCAGCGCTCCAGATTGGGCATTGACGGCCGGTCGATCTTGAAATCGACGCAGCGCTTCAGGATCGGCGCGCAGGCAATGTCGGCAAGGGTCAGCTTGCCGAGCGCCAGGAAGTCCTTGCCGGCCAGGTGGCCGTCGACGATCTTGAGCTGCGCGACAAGGTCCTTCACTTGCTCCTTGTATTCGGCGGTCTGTTCCTCGGGCGTGAGCTTGGCGCCTTTGAAGGCCGCCAGGTAGCCCGGATTGACCGCAGCCAGCAGGAAGTCCATCCAGCGCTCGACCTCGGTCTTTTCCGCCGGCGTAGCGCCATTCAACTGTTCGCCGCCGAATGCCGCGAGATAGCGCAGGATGGTGTTGGACTCCCAGATCACGGTGTCGCCGTCAACCAGCGTCGGCACCTTGGAGGTCGGGTTGAGCGCCTTGTATTCCGCCGTCTGCGTGTTCTCGAACTGGCGGCCATAATCCTCGCGCTTGTAGGACGCTCCCAACTCTTCGAGCATGAAGAGCACCTTCTGGACGTTGCCTGATGTCTGGCGGCCTAACAGCTTGTACATGTCTTCTCCTCGCTAGTGTCCAGGGCCTACTTGCTCGCCGGCAGCGGCTTGTAGACGATGGCGTCCATTTCGATCTTGGTGTTGATGACCGCTTTTGCCTCGACGGTCGTGCGCGCCAGAACGGCGTCGCCGATCCCTTCGAGGAAGGCCTTGTTGTAGCGGCCGAAATCGCGCGTATCCTCGAGATAGGTGGTGATCCGCACGACATCCGACAGCGTCGCGCCTTCATGCGCGATGACGCGCGCGATGGTCTTCAGCGTCGCCAGCGTCTCTTCTTCGATCGTGCCGCTGATCATGTTGTTGTTCTCGTCTTTCGGCACCTGGCCCGAGACGAAGATGAAATCGCCGGCACGCACCGCCGGATGAAACGGCAGGTTCGGGTTCTTGTTGCCGATGGCGTAGTGGCTGGCGGATTTTCGCGTGCTGTCGCTCAACATATCCCCCTAAAGAACGCTGGTTTCGATGATGTCGACGCCGCGGATTCGGTCGATCAGGTAGACGATGCCGCGGTCGTCGATGGTCACGTCGTTGGACGAGGAACGCTCCGCGCCCTCCGGCGCGTCGGGCATGAAATGACCGACTTCCTTTGGCGCGAACGGATCGGCGATGTCGACGAGGCGCAGCCCCTGCGCGAACCACGCAAACGGAATGACGGTGCCATTGAACCGCTCGGAAGGCTGATGGCAGCCGGTCATCTGCGGCTGCGGTGAACCGTCCGTATCGAGGCCTGGCACCTGGAAGGTCGAGATCGGCAACGGGTTGGTCTCGTCAGTGATGTCGTAAATCCAGGTGAAGGCCGGCGGCGATGGCCGAAGCTTGGCGACATCCTCGTCCGCCACCACCATGATGTTGCGGCCTTTGAGCGGCTGTGGAATCGGCAGGCAGGTGTGCGTGGGATGCGGAAAGCTCGGGCTCGAATTGACGTGCGAGACCAGCTTCGGCTTGGTGATGTCCGAAATGTCGAGGATGAACAGGCCATGATGCCAGTAGCTGACATAGAGCCTGTCGCCCATTCGCAGCGGATGGTGACAGCGCGGCGTGACATAGTCGTGCCAAGGATACTCTTCGCCGCCCCCGGTCCACTGGCCCGGTATCCACCAGCGTCCGACCTCGACCGGCTTCGCGGGATCGATCAGGTCGAGGATCATCACGATGTTGCCGACATAACCGTCGGCGGTCGGCGATATGTAGGCGTAACGGCCGTCGAAGTCGTAGCGGTGGACGCCCTTGCCGCCGGTTATCCATTTCGAGATGAGCTTCGGCTGTGCCGGCTTGGTGGTGTCATAGAGCGCCAGTCCGCCGCCGAAATCAGCCGGGCCGGCGTCGCCAAAGCGCTCGTGGTTGATGATCATCAGTCCGTCCTTGGCGCGCACCTTGTGCGAGTGCCAACCGGGCGGGACATCGATCGTCGTAATTTTGCGCGGATTGCGCGGGTCGGAAATGTCGACCAGCGTCGTGCCGCTCGGCGGCCGCATGTGGCCGATATAGAGGATGTTGCCGTCGACCCAGACCTGACCGCCGCCTGGGCAGTCGACATGGCCGATCTGCTTTGTGTTGAACGCCGAAACCAAATGCATACGCCCTTGCTGCTGAAATTCCATTTCGATGTCCACGCCGCCAATGGCGGCGCGGACATTGCCTGCCGGAGGACCGGAACTAGACGAGACGGAGCAGATCGCCGGCCTGGTTGCGGCCCCAGCGCTTGTAGAGGAGCAGCGCCTTTTGCGTCGGCGCATCGGTGGCGCCGAAGAAGATCACCGGCTCGCTCGACGAGCCGTTGACATGCTCGACCCAGGAACCGCCGGGTATGGCGATGGTGTCGAACTGGTTCCAGTCATAGCGCTTGCCGTCGATGATCGAATGGCCGTTGCCGCGGAACGGCGCCAAGAGCAGGCTGGCGGTCTCGCGCTGCGGCAAGGTCTTCTCGCCGGGGCGCAGCATCTGCACGTAGAAATTGATGGTGTGGAAGACGGGTCCGCCGGTCGTCGGATCGACATAGTCGATGACGATGCCTTCATGGGGGTCGCCATCCCAATCCTTGTGGGCGTCGAGAACCGCTTCCATCTTCTCCCAGCGATAGACATACATCGGCGACGACAGGCCGCCGCCGCGCTTGTGGTCGACGAAACGCGGCATCAGGCCACCTTCGCCATAGATGCGCTGTGAGTAGTCGCTGGGATAGCGGGCGGTCTGCACCTTCTTCTCGACTTCCTTGCCGTCGACCATCTCGGTGTATTTGTGGTCGAAATGGACGGCATGCAGCGTTTCGACCAGCGGCAGGTCGA
Organism: Mesorhizobium sp. M7A.F.Ca.US.006.04.2.1; assembly: GCF_004022915.1. Taxonomy (NCBI): domain Bacteria; kingdom Pseudomonadati; phylum Pseudomonadota; class Alphaproteobacteria; order Hyphomicrobiales; family Phyllobacteriaceae; genus Mesorhizobium; species Mesorhizobium sp. M7A.F.Ca.US.006.04.2.1. The sequence continues at coordinate 211 of NZ_RZQA01000169.1, read as the reverse complement.
GCACCGACAGGTTGACCGCCTGCTCGCCGCCAACGGTGCCATGATTGTGCCAGGCGTCGTTGGGCGTCAGCACCATGTCGCCCGGGCCGAAGACCACGTCTTCGCCCTCGACGCCGGTGAAATTGCCCTTGCCCGTCAGGCCGAAGCGGATGGCGCTCGGCGAGTGCTTGTGCGGCGGCATGATCTCGTCGGGATAGTTCAGGCGGTAGGC
>NZ_RZQA01001699.1:0-386 GCF_004022915.1 Mesorhizobium sp. M7A.F.Ca.US.006.04.2.1 | reverse complement strand
ACCTTGACCCGCGCGCAGAAGGCGGCCGCCATACTTGTGGCGATGGGCAAGCCGTCGGCCAGCCGCCTGCTGAAATTCTTCAAGCAGGAAGAACTGAAGGCCCTGATCGAGGGCGCCCGGCTGCTGCGGACGATTCCGCAAAGCGATCTTGAGCGCATTGTCGCTGAGTTCGAGGCCGAATTCACCGAAGGGGCGGGATTGCTCGATTCCGCCGACAGGATGGACACCATCCTCAACGAATCGCTCTCGCCCGAAGAGATGAGCGCGATCATGGGCGACAGGAAATTCGAGGTCGCACCGGAAGGCCCGCCGCCGATCTGGCCCGAGCTCGAAAAGCTCGAACCGGCGCGGCTTGGCGCCTTCCTGGCCGGTGAGCATCCGCAGAC
>NZ_RZQA01001698.1:0-389 GCF_004022915.1 Mesorhizobium sp. M7A.F.Ca.US.006.04.2.1 | reverse complement strand
ACGAGCTGGTTGACTGTGTGGCGGCAACCGAAGCCGCTGTCAGCAAGCTCAACGACGATATGACGGGAGTGAAGGCGGTCACTGCCGAGGTGACCCGGTGGAAGCTCATGGGGCTTGGTGCGCTGGGCGTCACAGGAATGGCGGCTGCGGCCCTGGCTTCGCTGATCACCGCATATTGGTGCGACAAGGAAGTGTCGATGGAGAAGAAATTCGCCGAGATGAGTCGGCACCCGGCGCCTAGGTTCTTTGGCGGTGGAGTGGCCACGCCTGTAGCGCAAGTCGCTGTTGCGGAGGGCACGTCATCGCTCGTGCTCTACGATGACCGCATTCGCATTACCGCCGATGTGGACCTAGAAGGAGCGAAGGAGCTAATGCGCAAACTACAAAAG
>NZ_RZQA01001697.1:0-389 GCF_004022915.1 Mesorhizobium sp. M7A.F.Ca.US.006.04.2.1 | reverse complement strand
CGGCCGATCGGCTGTTTCGGGCAAAGCGGCGGCTTGCGCCGTCAAAACTCGCCCGCCAGACCGATGCGGGCGGCGTGGCTCTCGCCGCCGCCATAGGCATAGCCGGCGGTCACGGCGAAGGGCTCGTCGAAAAGATCGAGCCGATGCGCCAGCGAGGCGCCGAACGCCGTCTCGCCCTTGAAGTAGCCGAGATTGGTGGCCCAGCTGGTGCGGCCGGGCGCCGACGGCATCGGCGCCGTCGTCATGGCGATGGCCGCGGCGATGCCCTGACGGGCCTCGGTGCGGGTTTGCGCCAATTCACCGGTCAAGCCTCCGAGCCCGGCTTCGAGCCCGGCGAGGTCGACGCTCGATGTGGCGAGATTGCCGGCGCCGTCGCTGGTGAGCAGGTA
>NZ_RZQA01001696.1:0-309 GCF_004022915.1 Mesorhizobium sp. M7A.F.Ca.US.006.04.2.1 | reverse complement strand
GCAGGTGCAGAGCGTCGCATCACGAACGTCGCGGCAGGCCTGAACGCCACGGACGCGGTGAACCTGAGTCAACTGATGTCGGAAGACGCGAAGGTCAACACGATCAACAACAACGTGAACAACCTGAGCAACACCGTGAACAACATCGTGAACGGCGGCGGCATCAAGTACTTCAACGCTAACTCGACGCTGGCGGATTCGTCGGCAACGGGCACGGATGCAGTTTCGATCGGCGGCAACGCTCAGGCGCCGACGGCGAACTCGGTAGCGCTCGGCTCGAACTCGGTGTCGAACTCGACGACGCTAACG
>NZ_RZQA01001695.1:0-391 GCF_004022915.1 Mesorhizobium sp. M7A.F.Ca.US.006.04.2.1 | reverse complement strand
TTCCAGGGGACGCTCTACGACCAGAACAACAACATGGACATGACCGGCACGTTCATGCCGGTCTATGGCCTCAATCGCATCTTCGGCGAATTGCCCATCGTTGGCGCGCTGCTCGGCAATGGCCGCGACCGTGGCCTGATCGGCGTCACCTACCGGCTCAAAGGCAACGCCAACAAGCCGTTGCTGGACATCAATCCGCTGTCGGTGATCGCGCCCGGAATATTCAGGTCGATTTTTGAGTATCGGTGACCGAGTTCAAATCGGCCGTATCAGAATGTGTTTTTTCTTTCCCAAGGAAAGCTTTACGACGTTCTCCGGACTCAAATCCTGAGGGGTCACCAGCCGGCGCTCGTCGCTCACCGGCTCGTCGTTCAGGCGCACGGCGCCGCCC
>NZ_RZQA01001694.1:0-392 GCF_004022915.1 Mesorhizobium sp. M7A.F.Ca.US.006.04.2.1 | reverse complement strand
ATGCGTTGGTTTTCGTCGAGGTTGCAGCGCACAAACGGAGAGCCGGGCCTGACGCCCGGCTTTTTCATGTGAAAAACCCCGGAATTCCGGGCTTTTTCCGCTTTTTTCCTGCCTTTTCGACTTGGTTGCGGGAGCGCTTCTTTCTAAAGTCCGTTTCCTGCCGGATGAGTCGATAGTTCCGGTGTTCTCATGGAAGGGAATTTTTATGAACAAGAACGAACTGGTGTCCGCTGTCGCCGACGCCGCGAGCATTTCGAAGGGTGACGCGCAGTCGGCGGTCGATGCGGTATTTTCCGTGATCACCGGCGAACTGAAGAAGGGCGGCGATGTCCGGCTTGTCGGCTTTGGCAATTTCACCGTGTCAAAGCGTGCCGCCTCGACCGGCCGCAATC
>NZ_RZQA01001693.1:0-392 GCF_004022915.1 Mesorhizobium sp. M7A.F.Ca.US.006.04.2.1 | reverse complement strand
GTCTACTACTACACGCCAGCAGCGGTTGCGGTTCACAAGGACAGCAAGGCCAAATCGTTGAGCGATCTGGATGGCAAGGTTGTCGGCGCGACGACGACATCGACCTTCGAAGCCTATGCCAAGAAGGATCTGACGTTCGACGCGGCCGGTGCGCCGCCATTCGAATACAAGCTCAACCCGAAGGAAGTGCACTCCTACGAGAACTCCACCACCGCTTTCGACGATCTGCGGGTCGGTGACGGCGTTCGGCTCGATGCCGTCGTCTCGTCGCAGCCCAGCATCGTCGATGCCGTGAAAGCCGGTTATCCGATCAAGCAGATCGGCGATCCGGTGTTTTATGAGCCCCTGGCTGTCGCAATCGAACACGGTGACCCGGAATTCTCGGCCAGGAT
>NZ_RZQA01001692.1:0-396 GCF_004022915.1 Mesorhizobium sp. M7A.F.Ca.US.006.04.2.1 | reverse complement strand
GACAGCCCTTGGTGCTGGTCGGGCAGCAAGGCAACCGTCGCTTGGTGGTAGCAACAGATCGCGCGGCTGTGGAAGCGGGCCTGCGGGTGGGAATGCCGGCGACGAAGGCACAGGCGCTCATTCAGGGGCTGGCGGTCATGGAGGCCGAACCCGATGCCGACGCGGAGGCATTGGAGCGTTTGGCCCTGTGGGCCTTGCGGCGCTACGCGCCGATTGTCGCCCCAGATCCTCCCGACGGATTGGTCATGGATACCACGGGCGCCGACCACCTTCATGGCGGCGAACAGTTAATGCTGGCCGATATGGTCGAACGTCTCAGCCAGGTCGGCTTCTCGGCGCGCGCAGCGATAGCGGATAGCTGGGGTGCTCTGGGGTGCTGCTCATGCGGTGGCGCGA
>NZ_RZQA01001691.1:0-396 GCF_004022915.1 Mesorhizobium sp. M7A.F.Ca.US.006.04.2.1 | reverse complement strand
CTCCCGCCGGCAGCGACAGCTATGGCCGGCTGGGGGTCCTTGCCGGCTGGCGGACGGAGGCGAGGATCGCCTTCGACGTACCGCCACAGGCATTCACGCCGCCGCCAAAGGTCACCTCCTCGGTGGTGCATCTTGTGCCGCGCCCGATGCCCCTGCCCACCGAGGTGAAGAAACTCGGCCGCGTCACAGAAGCCGCCTTCGGCCAACGTCGCAAGATGCTGCGGCAAAGCGTTAAGAGCCTCGGCGGCGAGGCCCTGCTCGACCGCGCCGGCATCGATCCGACACGCCGCGCCGAGACGCTCAGCGTCGAGGAATTTGTAAGGTTGACAAACGCGGTGTAAGAAGCTGCCGATCTGCCCCCTCGTGGGGGAGATTGGCGCTTCACCGCCTCAACCC
>NZ_RZQA01001690.1:0-397 GCF_004022915.1 Mesorhizobium sp. M7A.F.Ca.US.006.04.2.1 | reverse complement strand
CATCAATGTCGGCTGAGATGCTTTTGCCGAGCTGGCGGCTGAGCTCGGTGACCAAAACCCTCTGACGCTGGGCATAGGAAGCGCCTTGGGCGAACGGCATACCGCTGGCAGCTTCATCGCGGGCCAGCAGTGTCGAATAGACATGGTGAATGCGCTGCGGCAGCGTGTCGGTCGCCTGGCGTTCTATTTTGAGGTTTTTCTCGACATAGGCACATTCCTTCGCCAGTGCCGCTTCGACGTTGCCGGTGAAGACAAGCTTCCAGACGACGGGCGCGATCCAGACCTTGAAATTGGGATCCGTGGCCCGACCGCGCTTGAGGGCCTCCAGTCCCATCTCGACGGCACCCGGCAGCAAAGGCGCAACGACATTGGCATGCCAGCCGACGCCGCCTTCGGG
>NZ_RZQA01000168.1:0-9018 GCF_004022915.1 Mesorhizobium sp. M7A.F.Ca.US.006.04.2.1 | reverse complement strand
ACCACAGGCACATTCAGCTTCTGCTCCGCCCATTTGATGGTTTCCGGGTCGGCGCGCTCGCCGGCAAGAAACAGCGTGCGGAACTTCGAGAGGTCGTGTTTGGCAATGACCTCGCCCTTCGGGTCCTGCCCCTTGATGGCGCGGAATGCGGTCGGCGCGGTGAACAGCGCGACCACGCCATGCTCCGCTATCACCCGCCAGTAGGTGCCGGCATCGGGCGTGCCGACAGGCTTGCCCTCGAACAGGATGCTGGTGCAGCCATGCAGCAGCGGTCCGTAGACGATGTAGGAATGGCCGACCACCCAGCCGACATCGGATGCCGCCCAGAACACCTCGCCCGGCTTGACGCCGAACTCGTTTTCCATCGTCCATTTCAGCGCGACCATATGGCCGCCATTGTCGCGCACGATGCCCTTGGGCTGACCGGTCGTGCCCGATGTGTAGATGATGTAGAGCGGATCGGTGGCAAGCACCGGCACGCAATCGACATTGGCGCCCGCTGCCCGTTCGCGGGCGACGGCATCGGCGTAGTCGATGTCGAAATGCTCCTTCAACTCGCAGCGCAACTGGTCGCGCTGCAGGATCAGGCAGGCGTCCGGCTTGTGGCGGGAGATCTCGATCGCCTTGTCGAGCAACGGCTTGTAGGCAACGACGCGGCCTGGCTCCAGGCCACAGGATGCCGAAATGATCAGCTTCGGCCTGGCATCGTCGATGCGGGTGGCAAGCTCATGCGAGGCGAAGCCGCCGAAGACCACCGAATGCACCGCGCCGATGCGGGCGCAGGCGAGCATGGCGATGGCCGCCTCGGCCACCATCGGCATGTAGATGATGACGCGGTCACCCTTGCCGATGCTGCGGTTCTTCAGCACCGAAGTCAGCGCGACGACCTCGCGCTTCAGCTCGGCATAAGTGAACTTTTTCACGGTTCCGGCAATCGCACTGTCATGGATCAGCGCGATCTGGTCGGCGCGGCCGCCGGCGACGTGGCGGTCGATGGCATTGTAGCAGGTGTTGCAGGTGGCGCCGGTGAACCAGCGGCCATAGACACCGGCATTGGCGTCGAACACCTTGTCCCAGGGCGAATACCAGTCGATGGCGCCGGCCGCATCCGCCCAGAATTGTTCCGGATCGCGTTTCCAGCCTTCATAGACCTCGTGATAGCGTGAAGCCATCCATACCTCCCCGGGAAATGTTTTTCTTCCTTCCAGATAGCGCGCTCTACCCTTGGCCGCAAATCCACGCCATTGTGACGACGGCATCGACCTGGCGCTTGGGGGCAAGCAGCTATGAACTGCGAGACGGGACTGGGGTGGTGATGTCTGCTGCTGTTCGGATCATCGGGCGCTTTTCGCTATCGTCGGTCATGGGCGCCGTACTTGCTATGTCCACCGGAACCGCTGAAGCCGGCGATGCCGCGGCACGGCACATCATCGGCTTTTCGCCGGATGGCGCTTATTTCGCCTTCGAGCAATATGGAACGCTCGACGCCGGCGCCTCGGACTCCGGCTGGTCTGAGATCGACATCATCGATACCCGTACGGATCGGTTCGTTGGCGGTAAGCCGATCCTCGTCGTCGATGAGACGGAGGAGGCGACACTGACGCTGGAGCAGGCGAGGGCGCAGGCCGCCGCTCAGGCGGCGCCCATTCTCGCCCATTATGCAATCACATCCCCAGCCGAGCAGACAGCGTCCGACAAATTCACCTTTCCGGGTGAAATGGTTGCCTACAACGACATCTCCCGCCTCGAACAGGTGTCGCAGAAATGGCTGTCGCCGCTCCATGGCGAAACGGGCGTTTCGACCATCCAGCTCGACGAGATCCTGGCAGCCAGCACGAGCGATTGTTCGGCGAGTTTCGCAACGACGGAGCAGCGCGACACATCTGGCAAGGCACTCGGCTTCCGGCTGACGCTGCAAGGCCAGGACGGCAAGCCGTTCAAGATCCTGCACGAGGACAAGACCGTGCCGGGCTCAAGAAACTGCCCGACCTCCTACAGCCTGTCGGAATCCTACGAACTTACCCCGGCCGGCAAGCCGGCGGTAATTGTCGTGCTGGTGCAGCGTTTCAGCCAGGGTTTCGAGGGGCGCGATCGCCGCTTCCTCGCAGTGACCGGGCAGCCACGCTGAGAGGTCACGCCCAAGCGCCGGCAGCCGCTCTGTCTCAAGGTTGTTTCTAGATCGGCAGGGCCACAAGCATGAGGCCAATGCCGCCAGCGATCAAAATGGCTGTCGCCAGCGCTTTTCTATGACGTTCGAAGCTCGTCGGAGCTCGCTCCCAATTGTAACGCATACGCTATCTCCCCAATACCCAGGCAGGTTTTACCTTACTTAGGGGAAGAAATGCAACGTCCGCTGCCGGCAGCCCGCTGTTTGTCACGTTTCATCGATGACTATTTCTGGGCCGAATGCGGCCGGGAAGACGCAACCGAGCAGGTTCTAACGCGACTGGCGCGGAGAATCTGTCAGCAAGGCCGTTGGTCCCCTGAACTGGGCTCCCGTGATCGGCCGATAGACAGCGCTCCACCTCCGCGCTATCTGATTTCCGGGATGAGCATGGCTTGGAGGGGGCGTGGTGGAAATAGTCTCTGGAACCGTTCTGCGGCTGGCCGAGGATGCCTCGGTGCAGCATGTGGGCGATGGCGCAGTCGTGCTTTTGGCGCGCAGCGGCCAGCTCTATACATGCAACGGCACGACCGAAGCCTTTCTCGACAAGGTGGACGGCGCGCGCAACCTCGACCAGATCGTCGACCTGCTTTGCGAGGAGTTCGAGGTCGACAAGGGGACGCTCGATCAGGACATGGCGGCACTGGCCACGGATCTGATCTCGGAAGGTATCCTCGCCGCGCCAGGTGCTTGATGGCTGACGGCCCGCTCCTGCGCGCTCTTTTTCGCTGCCATCTCTGGGCGAGCGCGCGGCTGATGCCGGTCCTTGTCACCAACCGGAGCTTCGAGGAGGTGCTCAAATGGGCGCCGCTCGCCTCGTCGACGCCCTATCGCGGTCTGGCGTCCGCCTACATCGTCGCGAGCGTCAACCGCACGGTCCGCCATCCCTGGCTGATGCGTGACCGCAGGTGCTTGAGGGAAGGTCTGCTCGGTCATCGTTTCCTGCGACTAGCCGGCTTCGATCCGGACCTGCGCTTCGGCGTCGAACCGCAGTCGATGCAAGCGCAGCGTCTATCGGCGCATTGCTGGGTCTGCCTCGACGGCAAGCCGGTGGTCAGCGACAAGCTTCCCGGCATGGTCGAGATCTATCGTCATCATGCCGATGCCGTAAAGGCGCGTCCCGCTTGACCAGACCTTCAGCCTGCTATGGCCTCAACGGCCTGATCCTTGGCATATCGGCCGAGCGCTCCGAGCTGTGGCAGGATTTCGACCGGATGCTGGGCAGCCTGCGCATAGAGGAACCCGTCGCGCCGGACTTTCGTCTTGAGATCACCGAAACAGACACGCTGGACGAGACACCCAATGGATCCCTGGTCTTCGATGGCGAGGTGCCGGAGGATGGTCCCTGCCGGATGATCGAGGATGGCGGCATTGTCCATCTGGTCTTTCCCGGGCGCCAAACCGTTGCGATCAATGGTGGGGAAGGTTGGGCCGAACTCCGGATTAGCACCGGTACGAAAGCCGCCTGGACGCCGTCGATGTTGGTCCTGGATGCCGCGCTCGACGCCGGTGGCCAGCATATGCTGCATACGGCCGGGCTGACCTTGCCTGACCGCGATGCGGTGGTGCTGATCCACGCCCCGAGCGGCACCGGCAAGACCACGACGTCGCTGGCGCTGGCAACACAGGGCTTTGGCCTCTGCTCCGACGACGCCATGATCCTGAATGTCGCTTCGGGCAAGGTTGTAGCCTGGGGCTTGCCGCGCGCCGTCAAAATCCACCGGAAGACTGCCGAAATGATCCCGCAGGTGGCGCCATGCCTTGGCCAGACGTGGGATCGCAACGGCGAACAGCCGGTCTCGTTAGAACGGTTGGGCGGTATCATCCGGGTGGAAAACGCATCCGCCCGGCCGGTGGCGGCGCTTCTGCACCTGGCGCGTTCCGCCGACGGGCAGACCCGGCTCGTCGCCATGGCCAGGACCGACGCGATGGTGGCGCTGGCAGTCGACAATGTCCGCACCGGCATGACCGGGCTGCTGCCGATGCAGAAGCGCAGGCTGGCGACCATCGCCGGGCTGGTCAATGCGGTGCCGACCTTCCAGCTCGAAGTAGGCGCGCGCCCGGCTGACGCTGCGGCGCTGATCCGCGGCACCCTGGATTGACGTCAAGTCAGGCTACTTGCGGCCTGGCCTTGGCCAATCTCTGAATCCACCGGAAGGCGTCGCGGCGCAGGCGTGAGCCCAGTCTGTCCCTGGAATTGACGCCAAGCAGCGTATTCGTTGTGATCAACCGCCTGGCCAGCCGTATGGAGAGGTCGGGCTTGATGCGGCCGGCGAGTTCGAGCGCGCGGCTCTCGTCGAACAGCTGGCCGGTCACATTGAGCACGATTGCCAACTCCAGTTCGATGCCGGTCATACGGGCAGCGTCGAACAGGCGTGCTTCCGCTTCGGGTGATTGCAGCGCCCGCACGCCTTGCAGCACGTCGACGCAAAGCTGCAGGCGGTGGAATTTGTGGCCGCCGGCGGCGTGCACGATGGCGATCGTTAGAAGAGCCGCCGGCGTGTCCGTGGCTTCGCCGTCGATGGCGCGCAATTCAGGGAAACCCAGCGACAGGCGCCGCCGCATGCCGGTGTCATGCACGAGGTCGCCATGCAGTTCGACCAGCAGGCTGGAATTCTCTTTTTCCAGCCATTTGAATTCCTGCAATTCGTAGGATTCGGCCTCGTTGCTGCCAAGCTCGAAGCCGCATGCCGCGATCACCTGGTTTGCCCTGGCCAGATTGGCGGGTTCGACCAGGATGTCGATGTCGGTGAAGGGCCTGTCGGCGACGTTGCGGTAGAGCTTTCGCGCGAAGACGGGTCCCTTGACGATCCGCGCCGGAATATTGTCCGCCGCCAATCCCTTCATGATGCGGTCGCCATGATACTTCAACAGCATCGACTGGCCGGTGGCGATCGTTGCCTTCTGGCGCAGATCCTCCAGCTTGCCGTGCAGGTCGGCATCCGCTGGCAGCCGCGCGTCCCCGCTGAGCTTGCGCAACATGATCGGCAGCACGCCGTGAAACTCGGCATTGTCGAGCAGCGCCGTCAGCGTCTTTGCCGACAAATCTTCGCCGCCTGCCGCCGCCTCGGGGTCAGCGAAGCGCAGCAAGAGTCTTTCTTCGGCGGAAGTAAGCGGTGGCAGCATCAACCCAGCTAGCATTGCGAGCAAGTCAGGAATGGTTGCAGAAAAGCCTAATGTAAGCCAGCTTTTACATGCCCCAGCGCAGCGCCGCAGTGTGTACCGGCGCGTCCCAGAATGCGGTCGTCTCGTCGTCGAGCATGGTCAGCGTGATCGAGCAGCCGGCCATATCGAGCGAGGTGACGTAGGAGCCGACCAGCGAACGGGTCACCGTCACGCCATGCTTCTCGAAGATTAGCCGTGCGCTGTTGTACATCAGATAGAGTTCCATCAGCGGCGTGCCGCCGAAGCCGTTGACGAACAGCAGCGCCGGGCCTTTCGCTTTGTCGCCGAGATCGCCGAGGATCGCGGCGCAAATCTCCTGCGCGATCGCATCGGCGCTTTTCAGCGCATCGCGCCGGCGGCCGGGCTCGCCATGGATGCCGACGCCGAACTCCATCTCGCCGTCGCCGATATCGAAAGTCGGCTTGCCCGCCGCCGGCACGGTGCAACTGGTCAGCGCCACGCCCATCGAGCGGGTAGCAGCGTTGACGCGGTCGCCAAGCGCCTTCAGCGACGCCAGAGCCAGGCCGTGTTCGGCCGCCGCGCCGACGATCTTTTCCACCACCAGCGTGCCGGCGACGCCACGCCGGCCCGTCGTATAGGAAGAATTCTCGACCGCGACATCGTCATTGGTCACGATCTGCTGGACGCCTTCCGACATTTCGGCCGCCATCTCGAAATTCATGACGTCGCCCTCATAGTTCTTGACGATGAACAGGCAGCCGGCGCCGGTGTCGACGGCCTCTGCCGCCGCCAGCATCTGGTCCGGTGTCGGCGAGGTGAATACCTGGCCGGGGCAGGCGGCGTCCAGCATGCCGTGACCGACAAAGCCGCCATGCAGCGGCTCGTGACCGGAACCGCCGCCGGAGATCAGCGCCACCTTGCCCGGCCGCAAGGTCTTTCGGCGGATGAATTTGTGCGCGTCGCCGAGCACGAGGATGTCGGCATGGGCGGCGACGAAGCCGTCGAGGCTTTCGGTCAGCACCGTGTCCACCGAATTGATAAACTTCTTCACGGCCGTCTCCTCCCGAAATAGGCCTTCCAAAGCAATTCCAGGAAAAGTGTATCGCGGTTTTCCGTCCGGAATTGCGTAAAACAAGAGTTCGATCAGCCACTCTTGCCGGTGATGCTGGTGATCTTTTGGATAAAATCGTTCACCGCCTTATCGAGCGCGGCGTTCTGCTTGTCGTCGCCGAAATCCGGCACGATCAGCGAGACATGCCGCGTCTTGCGCATGCCTGATGCGATCGACATCTTGCCTGGATGCGCCTGGTGATAGGCGGCGAGAAACTGGTCGCGCTCGGCCGGGCTGAAATGGCAGACGGAAAATATAGCCGGCAAATGTTTTGACGGAATCGGGATCGAATAGGCAGGACTGGAAATCTGCGTGACGAAGCTGCGGTGCTTGCCGAGCGCATCGGCCAGGCGCTGGCGCATACCGGACGGGCGCTGGTCGATGACCTGCGACAGGATCGTCTTGTAGGCGCGGATCGCCTCTTCGGAACCGGGTTCGGGTGTCCTGTCGACCATGCCGGCCGCGCCTAGACAGAAACGTCCGCGACGGCCGCCTTGGCCATGGCGAGTTGCGCCGGCGCGACGGAAAGATCGCGCAGGCCGGCCTCGATCAGTGACGGGATCGAGGCTGGATCGCCGGCTGCATCGCCGCACAGGCTGACCGGGATCTCTTCCCGCTGGCCAAACGCCGTCACGGCAGCGATCAGCCGCAGCACGGCCGGATGACGGACCGAATTGAGATGCGCCACGGCAGCGTTGTCGCGGGCGGCCGCCATGACATACTGGGTGAGATCATTGGAGCCGATCGAGAAGAAGGCGGCATCGGTAAAGGCTTCCGGTACGATCGCCACCGAAGGCACTTCGACCATGATGCCGAGCGGCGGCATGTTGTGTGCGACGCCGCGTGCGGCAAGTGCAGTCTGCTCTTCGGCGAACATCGCCGCTGCCTGTCGGTATTCCTCCACAATGGCGATCATAGGGAACATCACTTTCAGGCTGCCATGGACAGCGGCGCGCAGCAGCGCCCGGATCTGTACACGAAACACCTCGGGTCTTGCCAGCGACAGCCTGATCCCGCGCAGGCCGAGAAACGGATTGCTCTCCTCGACCGTAAAGCCGGGCACCGGCTTGTCGCCGCCGGCGTCAACGGTGCGGATCGTCACCGGTTTTTCACCGGCCCACTCCAGCACCTTGCGATAGGCGCGATACTGCGTCTCCTCATCCGGCAGCGTCTTGCCGAACAGGAATTCGGTGCGCATCAACCCGACTCCGTCGCAGGTCGTAATGTCGATGAGGTCGACATCGGACGGGTCGGCGATGTTGACCTGCACGCGCACCGCCGTGCCGGCCTTGGTCACCGCCGGTCGCGCCAGGAACGTCCCGGCCCGGTCGCTGCGCGCCCGGAATGATGAGGACGATTGGCGAAAAGCAGCGATTTCAGTCTTGGAGGGTGACAGCACAATGCCGCCATGTTCGGCGTCGAGCAGCGCTGTGCCGGTTAGACGAGCCAGCGAAGTGCCCAACCCGACAACCATCGGCACGCCGCGCGAACGCGCCAGCATGGCGACGTGGCTGGCGGTGCTGCCCGCCTTCAGTGCGATGCCGCCGCCGCGGCTCCAGTCGGTTTCGAGAAAACGCGTCGGCGCGATATCCCAGCCGTAGAGGATGGCGCCGGTTGGCGCCTGGACGTCGCCATCCTCGGACAGCGCCCGCAGCACCTGGTCCCTGATATCGCGTATGTCGGCGGCCCGTGCGCGGAAATAATCCTGGTCTGAAGCGTCGTAGCCGGCAATCTCGGTATCAAGCGCTTGCCGCCAGGCTTTGTCGGCTGGCAGGCCGGTGCGGATCGCGGCAAAGGCCGGGCTGCTCAGCGCATCGTCTTGCAGCATGGCGATCTGAAACTCGAGAATGTCGGCGGCATCGCCCTCGGCCATCTCGCTCAATGCGGTGAGACGGCTTGTCGCGACGGCGATTGCGGCTTCGAGCGCGGCCTTCTCGTCGTCGGCTGTTTGTTTGCCGACATAGGATACGACAGTCTGGTCGAGGTCGAACAGTGGCCCCTCGGCATAGCCGGCCGACGCCGAAATGCCTTGCAGTCTAAGCGGTTCGGACATGGTCCGCGCCTTCGTCGAAATCGCGCCGCACCAGTTCGACCAACGCGTCGACGGCATCATTGGCGCCGTCACCGCTGGCCCTGATGTGCAGCACGGTGCCCTTCGGCGCCTTGGCCGCCATCACCTTGACGATGCTCTTGGCGTCGAACCATGGTCCATTGGCGGCGAGCGCGATCTCCACCTCGGCGGCAAAACTCTTGGCCAGCTTGGTGAACTTCACCGAAGGACGCGCGTGCAGACCCACCTCGTGGGTGATCACAACGGTCGCTTCGGCGGATGCGGACATGTCTTTCAAAATTCCCGTTCGTTCACGACGGCGACAATTCATGTGCCGTCGCCACCACTTCCCGCAGCGAGGCGCCGCCGGAGGCCTCGGTCGCTGCCATCACCGCGCCTTCGACGATCGGCGCGTTGCAGACTATGATCTTGTGCGACCGTGGCTCGCCGATCATCTCCACCGCCATTTCCGAGTTGGTCTCGGCGCCGCCGAGATCGACCAGAATGGCGACACCGGCTTCCGACCAGGCCTTGTCGATGGCGCCCATGATCGCCTCGACATTGGTG
>NZ_RZQA01001689.1:0-397 GCF_004022915.1 Mesorhizobium sp. M7A.F.Ca.US.006.04.2.1 | reverse complement strand
ACCGTGACTCCATCGAGGAGCGTATCGGCCGGCTCGCCGCCTATTGCGGCATCAAGGGCGGCTTCGACGGGTTCGCCAAGGCGATTATCAAGCTGCGCAAGGAATTGAAGGTGCCGCATGCGCTGCCGGGCCTTATCAAGGGGCTCGACATGGACAAGAAACGCAAGGCGCTGATCGCCGACATGGCGGTGGTCGATCCGACCGCCGGCGGTAACCCGGTCAAGCTGACCAAGAAGGCGGCGCTGACCTTGCTCGAAAACGCCATTGCCGGCACGGTCTGAGGCGTTTTCCGCGCCGCAAAGTGATCTGAAAAGGGGCTATGAAAACAAGGGGGAGGATGACGGGCAAGGCACAAACTAGTTAGCCGGAAAAAGAATCGCGGAGCGATTGCTACATC
>NZ_RZQA01001688.1:0-399 GCF_004022915.1 Mesorhizobium sp. M7A.F.Ca.US.006.04.2.1 | reverse complement strand
CGTTTTCGCCGAACACTTTCTACTTCGCGCTGACGATGAGTCTGATCACAATGCTGGTGCTGGGCGGCATGGGCTCCCTGACCGGCGCGGTGGTCGGCGTCATCTGCGTTTCGCTGTTGTCGGAGATCCTGCGCTCGGTCGAACGCGGCTTCACGATCGGCGATTTCGCGGTGCCGGCCCTGTTTGGCGCCAGCCAGATCGTGCTCGGCTTCATCTTCATTCTAGTCATGATCTTCCGGCCGAAGGGGATCATGGGGGACCGGGAACTTATGTTCGGATCAACCCAAAGATCGGCAACGGTGAACCAGACAGAGGAACGAAAACGATGATCAAACTCACTCGACGCGGTACCATCGGCCTGGGACTTGGCGCATTCTTCGCGCTTGCCTCGGCCAGCAC
>NZ_RZQA01001687.1:0-400 GCF_004022915.1 Mesorhizobium sp. M7A.F.Ca.US.006.04.2.1 | reverse complement strand
GTTCCAGCTTTCGTCGCCACCCTCGGCGTCATGTACATGGCGCGCGGCCTGGCGCTGCTGATGACCAGCGGCCTGACCTACAACAATCTCGGCGGCAAGCCGGAGCTCGGAAACACCGGCTTCGATGCGCTTGGCTTCAACCGCTTGTTCGGCGTGCCGACGGGCGTCGTGGTTCTCGTGGTCATCGCGCTCATTGGCAGCATCGTCCTGAACCGCACCGCTTTCGGGCGCTGGCTCTACGCCTCGGGCGGTAATGAACGCGCGGCCGAACTCTCCGGCGTTCCGGTCAAAACAGTGCAGATTTCCGTCTATGTGCTGTCGGGCATCTGCGCCGCCATTGCCGGCCTGATCCTGTCCTCGCAGCTTACATCGGCGGGACCGACCGCCGGCACCACCTACG
>NZ_RZQA01001686.1:0-401 GCF_004022915.1 Mesorhizobium sp. M7A.F.Ca.US.006.04.2.1 | reverse complement strand
GGTCAATATCTGGCTGGCTGGCCAGCGAAGCGCCATGGCGCAAACGGGCATTGTTCAAGGCAGCACTGTCGTCGTTGCGGCAATGCCGCTGAAGTTCGGCGATACGCTTAGCGCAGACAAATTGCGCGAAGTCGCATGGCCGGCGGGCTCGATTCCAACTGGCGCCTTCAAGACAACGAAAGAGGCCTTGGCCGGCGAAGGCATCAGGCAGGCGCTTCAAACCATTAGCGCCAACGAACCAGTCCTCGCCAGCAAGATCACTGGCCCAGGCCAACGCGCCACGCTTTCGGCGGTGCTTGGCGAAGGCATGAAAGCTGTTTCCATCAGGGTGAACGACGTGCTCGGCGTCGCCGGCTTCGTCTTCCCGGGTGACCGGGTCGATGTGCTGCTGACGCGAACGG
>NZ_RZQA01001685.1:0-402 GCF_004022915.1 Mesorhizobium sp. M7A.F.Ca.US.006.04.2.1 | reverse complement strand
GCGACAGCCTGACGGCATCGGGCCGCACGGTGAAGAGCATCAAGCTGACGGCGAGCGGCAAGGCCGATATCACCAGTCCCGCCGCCAACGTATCGCTGACCGGCTCCGTCAACGACCAGCCGCTCGATATCAAGGCAGCACTGGTGACAAGCGAGGGCAAGCGTTCGATCAACGGATTCCTGGTCTCGCTGGGCGACAACAAGGTCTCGGGCGATCTCGCGCTGGACGACACGTACATGCCGCTCGGCACGCTGACGCTCGACGCGCCCGCTATCGACCAGTTGGCCGCACTGGCCGGCCAGGCGGTGACGGGCGACATCGACGGCACCATCGGCTTTGCCAAGGAGGGCGACGCGCCCTCCGTCGCGATCGATGCGAAGAGCACTTCGATCGCGCGTGGCG
>NZ_RZQA01001684.1:0-403 GCF_004022915.1 Mesorhizobium sp. M7A.F.Ca.US.006.04.2.1 | reverse complement strand
ATCGAGATCCTGGTTCGGAGATTGGGTTGAGGAAACTTGCCATGCCTGCTGTGTTGACGGCCGTGCCTTCCGCTGTGCCAGGCGAGATGCAGCTTGTGCACCGCGCGCTGGCGCGCGACGGCGACGCCTTCCGCACCATCATCAAGACACACAATCAGCGGCTTTACCGGATCGCGCGCGGCGTCGTGCGCAATGACAGCGAGGCCGAGGACATCGTGCAGGAGGCATACGTCAAGGCCTTCGCCCATCTCGATGCGTTTCGCGGCGACTCCTCGCTCGCCACATGGCTATCGCGCATCGTCATCAACGAGGCGCTCGGCCGGCTGCGCAAAAGACGCAAAACGGTGGCGCTGCCGGAAAATCCGCAAGCCGAGATCATCCGGTTTCCCCTCAATCCCAGCGA
>NZ_RZQA01001683.1:0-403 GCF_004022915.1 Mesorhizobium sp. M7A.F.Ca.US.006.04.2.1 | reverse complement strand
GTCGAGGAGGGTCCTATCGCCAGGATCCATGAAGGCGACATCATCCGGCTCGACGCCGATGCCGGCACGCTGGAAGTGCTGGTGCCGGCCGGCGATTTCGCGCTGCGCCGGACGGCGGATGCCGATCTCATCGGCAACGAGTTCGGGTTCGGCCGCGAGCTGTTTGCCGGCTTCCGGCAACTGGTCGGCCGCGCCGATCATGGCGCCAGCGCCTTCGGCACGGCCTGACGGCAGTTCTGCGCAACCCATGAAAAGGGGCGGCACTTGGCCGCCCTCTTGCGGTTGTGCATACGATTCTATTGCACGGTTAGCTCAGCTCGCTCGCCGGCTTTGACCGTCACGTTGCCTTCTTTCGAACTGTTGTCGGATTTCTCCGAGACGACGGCATAGTCGCCCGCCGGGA
>NZ_RZQA01001682.1:0-406 GCF_004022915.1 Mesorhizobium sp. M7A.F.Ca.US.006.04.2.1 | reverse complement strand
GCTTCAGCCACGCCACCTATAGCCACAGTGCCGCCTTCGTCGACGACGGCACCGGCAAGCCCGCCAAGGACGATAGGGGCAATGTGATCATCATGTGCGCCCATGCGCCGATCTCCCAGCACAAGCAGCTCGGCAATTGGGACGTTCTGGGCCTCGGTGGAACCGGCAGCATCGACTATGCGGCCGAGGATGTCTTCATCGCCGACGATCTCGTCTTCCCGATCCTGACCGCGCCGCCACTGCGCCAGAAGGAGTTCTTCAGTCTCGGTGTCGTCGGCCTCGCCGCCATCGGTCATACCGGCTGGGCACTCGGCACCGGGCGGCGGATGCTGGACGAGATCGCCAAGTTCGCCCGCAGCAAGTCAGGCCGCGCCGGGTTGATCGGCGAAAGCGAGAAATTCTGGCA
>NZ_RZQA01001681.1:0-406 GCF_004022915.1 Mesorhizobium sp. M7A.F.Ca.US.006.04.2.1 | reverse complement strand
ACTCATGCCGTCTCGGGCTGGCGTTCGATCAAGGTCAGCGTCAGCCAGCGCGCGGTCAGTGCCGGCTTCTTCGAACCCTCGATCTCGATCGTCACGTCATGCGCGGTCTGCACCCAGCCCGACGGCCTGACCTTGACGTCGGCCAGCACGAAACGGGTGCGGATGCGCGCGCCGGTTTTCACCGGCGCCAGGAAGCGCAGCGAATCGAAGCCGTGGTTGACGCCCATCTTGCCGTTTTCCAGCGGCGGCATGGTCTCGAAGGTCATCGCCGACAACAGCGACAGCGACAGGAAGCCGTGCGCGATGGTGCCGCCGAACGGCGTTTCACGCATCGCCCGCTCCGGATCGCAGTGGATGAACTGATGGTCGTCCGTGGCGTCGGCGAACTGATCGATCATGCGTTGCG
>NZ_RZQA01001680.1:0-406 GCF_004022915.1 Mesorhizobium sp. M7A.F.Ca.US.006.04.2.1 | reverse complement strand
GTCCTGGTGGTCGGCGACTTCATGGCGGCCGGCCTCGCCGAAGGCCTCGACACCGCTTTCGCAGAGAATGCCGGCGTCAGGATCGTCGTTCGCAGCAATGGCTCGTCCGGCTTCGTGCGCGATGATTTCTACAACTGGCCCGAACAGATCAAATCGCTGATCGAGACCGAAAAACCCGCCGCCGTGATCGTCATGCTGGGCTCCAACGACCGCCAGTCGATGAAGGTGGGCGACGTGCGCGAACAGCCACGTTCCGAGAACTGGACCAAGGAATATGAACGCAGGACCGACGCGCTGGGCAAAGCCATCGCCGCGGCCAAGGTCCCCTTCCTTTGGGTCGGCATGCCGGCGTTCCGGGTGCCGAAGATGACCTCGGATATGCTTGCCTTCAACGACATCTACCATC
>NZ_RZQA01000167.1:0-9189 GCF_004022915.1 Mesorhizobium sp. M7A.F.Ca.US.006.04.2.1 | reverse complement strand
CCGCCGCCATCCTTCATCCAAAGCTCGGCGCCCCGTTCCGCGATGTGCTCGGCAAGGGCGCCGCGCTCATTCCCTCATCGAAGAAGCGCGGCGGCCTCGGCGTGCCGCTCGATATTCCGCTCGGCCACAAGGACGCGGCGCGGGTGCGCAGCCATTTCGACGGCATGGAGGTTCGTGTTCCCGACGCACCGCGTGCCGACGAGATCGTCGTCGCTATCGCCGTCACCGATTCCGGCAGGCCGCACCCGCGCGTCGGCGGGCTGACCAAGGACAAGATTGTCGGCATTGACGGCGTCGGCTGACCGTCAGGCCGCCAGGACTTCCGGCACCCGCATCGCCGGCGGGGTGTTGCGGCTCCGGCCGGTCCGCACCACGCCGTCGATGACGACCATTCCAATGCCTGGAAGATTGCCGAGCGCCACGCTGTCGAGCAGCCCGTCGCCGGCGCCGCCGATCGCCTGATCCATGAAGATCAGGTCGGCGGCGCGACCGACCTCGATCAAACCGCGATCGTCCAGTCCGCGCACGCGCGCCGTGTTGCCGCTGGCAAGGCAGAACGCCACTTCCGGTGCAATACCGCCCAGCGAAGCCAGCATGGTCAGGGTTCGCAGGATGCCGAGCGGCTGCACGCCGGATCCGGCCGGGCTGTCGGTGCCGAGGATGACGCGCGAAAGTTCGCCGCGCTGCCTTGCCAGGTCGAGCACGAACAGTCCGGTGCGCAAATTGCCGTTATGGACGATTTCAAGCGCCCTCGAACCCTTCTCGCAGATCTGACGTATTTCCGCCTCGGGCAGGGCGGTTGGCCCGCCATTGACGTGGGCGACGATGTCGGCGTCGACCTCCAGCACGACATCCGCGCCGATGCGGCCGGAGCCGGGCAGCGACGGGCCGCCCGTGTGGGTCATCGAGGTCATGCCGTATTTGCGCGCCCAGGCGATCATCTTCCGGCCGGTCGGCCCATCCTTGACGCCGCCAAGCCCGACTTCGCCGACAAGCGTCACGCCGGCCTCGGCGAGACTGCGGAAGTCTTCCTCGGTAAGGCCGGGTTCCAGGATCGGTGCCCCGGCCAGGATCTTCATGCCGTTCGGACGGAAGTTGGAGAAGGTGCGCTGCGCCGCGATCGCCAACGCCTTCAGCCCGACAAGATCGCGCGGTCGGCCCGGTGTGTGGACCTCGCCAGCCGAAATGATCGTGGTGACGCCGCCATGCACGGTCGAATCCATCCAGCCGATCTGGTTCTGCCGGGGCGTCCAGTCGCCGGCCACCGGATGGGCGTGGTTGTCGATAAGACCCGGCGCGACCGCACAGCCCATCGCATCGATGATCGTCGCCGCGCTGCCGCCATCAATGTCGCCTGCCTTGCCAATGCCTGATATGCGTCCATCGCTCACGACGATGGTGTCGGCGTCGATGATCGGTTGTGCGAGATCGCCGCTCAGCATGAGACCGATATTGCGGACGACGAGCGTGTTGGCAGACGACTGGAGGTCGGACGACACCGGTTCTCACTTTTGCTGTTATGGAAAAAAGGACTGGACGAGGCTTATTTGCCGCCGTCGCCATTCGTTGGATCGTCGTCATTGATGCGCTGGAGCAGGCGAAGCAGCGTCGCCTGCTCAGCCGGGGAGAGCGGCGACAGGAACCGCCGCCCGACCTCGACGCTGCGTTCGAGCCGCTCCAGCGTATAGTCGGTCCCTTTGCTGGTCAGCGCGATCATCGTCAGGCGTTGGTCGGTTTCGGAGGCGCTGCGCGTGATCAGCCCGTGTTTGAGCAGTTTACGCATGACGATGCTGATGGTCGACGGGTCCATCGCCGTCAGCCGGCCGAGATGGTTCTGCGAGACTTCGCCATGCTTGAGGATCGTGGCGAGCGCCGCGAATTGCGTTGGCGAAAGGTCTTCGCCGGCCATGACCTGCTGGAAGCGCAGTGTCGCGCGCTGATGCGCCCGGCGGATGACGTGCGCCGGGTGACGGTCCAGTTCATAGCCGGTCTCGGCGTATTGCTGCAGCACTTGCTCGCGGCTCGGGGGTGCATCGCCGCTCGGCGTTTTCGAGGTCGCGCCTTTTTCGGATTGCGGTTTCTTTTCAGTCGTCACACCGGACTCCTATCGCCGCTGTCTCGGATGTCGCCGGTTTGGAAAAGCTCAAGCCGCGACCTCCGCTGGTTGAAGCGACGTCCCGTCGCGGAGGGCTGCGACGACATCAGCCGAATCGCTGACCACGCCGAAATGGGTCGCTATGTCGTAGAGCGAGCTTTCCTGCTCGCGGGGTCCCGTTGCTGCGCAGCAATCGCTTGGCACCACCACCTCATAGCCCTGGAAAAAGGCGTCATGGACGGTCGAGCGCACGCAGATGTTGGTGACCACGCCGAAAATGACCAACTGGTCGACCTGCATGTCTTTCAGCGTCAGGTCGAGGTCGGTTTGAAAGAAGGCCGAGTAGCGCCGCTTGATGACATGGATCTCATCATCGCGGGCGCCGAGATCCTCGATGATCTCCGGCCCCCAGCTTCCATCCAGGCAATGCGGTGTGCGCTTCAGCCATTCGCGCTCGCGTCGCATGCCCGGCCGGTGGCTGTCATGGACCCAGATCACCGGCACGCCGGCGGCGCGCGCGGCCTCGATCACGGCCAGTTGCGGCGCGACCAGCGTCTCGTACCCAGGCAGGACCATGGCCCCGCCGGGCTTGCAGAACTCATTGACCATATCGATGACGATAACGGCTGCACGGCGTGGATCGAGGCGCACCGCATCATCGTGCCGATGTGAGGAAAAACTGTCCACGGACATGGCGAGCTCCTTTGACCGATCGTTGATGCTCATACAAAAAACCCTAGTGGATGCCAAGTCAATCCCGTTCGACGCAAAGCGTGCTGGTCGGCCTTGCGCACCGCGCTCCGACAAGCGTATGCGCTATTTGCCCATCGCGAAATGGCCTTGACAACGCTTGTCAGGCATGTGCTCGATTTGTATGACCATCAATGATATTCAAGCCGCTGAATTGCGGAGCCGAGGCCGAGATATGAAAACCATCGTCACCGGAGCCAGCGGCCTGCTTGGCCGCCATGTGGCCGAGGCTCTGGTTGCGGCCGGCCACGATGTGCTTGGTGTCGATGCCGTGGTACCGGGTGAGGTCGCATGGCGCCACGCAACCGCCGATTTGACCGATCTGGGATCGACACTGCAGCTGGTGCGCGATTGCGATGCCGTTGTGCATGTCGCGGCCATTCCGCGGCCGACCGGCCGGGCCGGCGGCGAGGTGTTCAAGACCAACATCGCGACCGCCTACAATGTGGTCGAGGCAGCCGCCATGGCCGGCGCTAGGCGCTTCATCTATGCCTCATCCTTCAGCGTCTTCGGCTATCCCTTTTTCGAAAAACCTGTGCGGCCGCCCTATCTGCCGGTCGACCTGGACCACCCGGCCGGCGCGCAGGATCCGTACGGCCTGTCGAAATGGCTGGGCGAGGAAATCGTCGACGCGGCGGTGCGCCGCGGCGCCTTTTCGGCGGTCAGTATCCGCATGCCGTGGATCCAGACGCCGGGTTCATTTTTCGAGGGCGTCGGGCCGCGCCGCGCCACGGCCGACAGTGCCCGCGACCTGTGGGCCTATCTCGACGCGCGCGACGCCGGGCAGGGCTTCCTGCGGGCGCTTGAATGGCAAGGCGACGGCCATCTGCGCGTCCTGCTCAGCGCCGCCGACACCTTCATGGAAGAGGAAACCGAAGCGCTCGTGCGCCGGGTCTATCCCGATGTCGCTCTATCGCGGCCGATCGCCGGCTTTGGCGCCGTGCTCGACACGGTCCATGCGCGCGAAACGATCGGCTTCGAACCACAATATTCATGGCGTTCCTATCCAAAGCCGGAGACCGGGGGATGAAACGATTCGACCAGAAGAAGATCCTTGTCACTGGCGGCGCCGGCGCGATCGGCGGCGCGGCGGTGCGGCGTTTCCTTGACGAAGGCGCGCGCGTCGCCATTGTCGATCGCAATGGCGCGGCGGCGCAGCAACTGGCTCGCTCACTGGGTGAAAACGCCATTGCCATCGAAGCCGACGTCAGCGATGAAGCGGATGTGCGGCGCGCCGTCGAGGCGACCGTCGAGACGTTCGGCGGCCTCGACGCGGTGTTCAACAATGCCGGCATTTCCGGCGTCGTCGCTCCCGTTCACGACCTGCCGGTCGAGGACTGGGATACGACCATCCGTATCAATCTGCGCGGTATCTTCCTCGTCCTGCAGGCATCGCTTCGGGCGATGATCAAGGCGGGGACCGGTGGCTCGATCGTCAACATGGGCTCATCCATGGCCGGTTGGGACGTCCTTTCGGGCGGTGCCGGCTATGTCGCTTCCAAACACGGCGTGGTCGGCCTGACGCGGGTTGCGGCGCTCGATGCCGCGCCCTACGGCATACGCGTCAATGCCATTTGCCCCGGCGTGATCGAGACGACGCTTGGCGTGCTGGCTTCCGGTGACGGCGAATTCAAGAGCAGCGTCCAGCATTTCGCCGACCGCATTCCATTGCGCCGCATCGGCCAGCCGGACGATGTCGCGGCCGCCGTGGCTTTCCTGGCCTCGGACGAGGCGAGGCACGTCACAGGCGTGGATTGGCTGATCGACGGCGGCCAGACCTTGCAGAGCTGGGCCAACGCCCCTGATGGCGGTGCGTTTCCGAAATTTCGCTAAAGCTCAATTTCGCTGCTCGATTTGCTTGAGCATTGATCTGCAAGAATTCGGCAAACCAATTGTCGGATGCCGGCCGCTCCCGCTAAAGGCCAGGCCCCATTCGCGATCTACTTCACGCCGATGCCGGCGGTCAGGCCGCCATCGATCTTGTAGTCCGCGCCAGTGCAGAATCCGGCCTTCGACGAACACAGGAAAGCGATAAGTTCGGCCACCTCCTCCGGCTCGCCGATGCGCCCGATGGGGTGCGCTTCGCCGAAGCGCTTGTAGGCGGCCTCGACATCGGCGTCCGTGCCGTTCTCGCCGCGGGCGGCCTGCTCCAGGATCGGGGTGCGGATCGAGCCGGGGCTGACGGAATTGACGCGGATGCCGGAGCGCGCATGGTCGAGGGCCAGGGCACGCGTCAGCGTGTGGATGGCGCCCTTGGTGGTGGCATAGGCGGCGACGTTTTGCTGGCAGGCAAAGCCCTGCACCGAAGCGACGTTGACGATGGCGCCGCCGCCCCTGCGGACCATTTCCGGGATGCCGAAATGCGCGGTCAGATAGATCGACCCGACATTGACCGACATCGCCTTGTTCCAGGTCTCGAAATCGGTGCTGACGGCGGTTCCGTACGGATGCACCGCCGCCGAATTGACGACGATATCGAGGCCGCCGAACCGCTCCACGCCGGCCGCGACCGCGTCGCGAACCTGATCGGGCACGGAGACGTCGGCGCCTATCACCAGCGCCCCGGCTGCGGAGCTTTCCAGTTCCGCTTTCAACGCCGCGTTGGCCGCGCGGTCGATGCCGCAGGCGACGATCGCAGCGCCCCCTGCAGCGAGGCGTCTGGCGGTTGCGAGGCCAATCCCGGTCGTCCCCGTCACCAAGGCAACCTTGCCGTCGAAATCCTTCATTGGGAAAACTCCTTCATTCGCTGTCCGAAACCGGTTCCTAGTTTGACACCCATTGTGGTCCAACAATAGGTTGCCATCCTCTCGCAGAAGGAAGCGGCAATGGAACAGTGCTGGCGCTGGTATGGACCAAACGACCCGGTAACGCTCGATCATGTCAGGCAGGCCGGTGCGACCGGCGTGGTGAGCGCCTTGCACGATATCTATGACGGGCGCGCCTGGCCGCTCGAGAGCATTCTGGAGCGCAAGCGTGTCATCGAGGCCGCCGGCCTGACATGGTCGGTGGTCGAGAGCATTCCGGTCCACAACTCCTTCAAGATCGGCGCGCCGGAACGCGAGCGCTACGCCGGCTACTATCGCGACTCAATCCGCGCGCTCGCCAAGGCCGGCATTGCGACGGTCTGCTACAATTTCATGCCGGTGGTCGACTGGACCCGCACGGATCTCACCTATCGGCTGCCGACGACGGGCTATGCGCTGCGTTTCGACGCCATCGATTTCGCAGCCTACGACCTGTTCGTGCTGAAGCGCGTCAATGCCGAAGCCGGCTATACCGCTGCCCGTATCGCCGAAGCGGAAGCGCGGCTGAAGGAATTGAGCAGCGAAGCGATCGACAGGATCGAACGCAACCTGATCGCCGGCCTGCCGGCGACCGAGCGCAGCTATGACAGGGACAGTTTTCGCGAGGCCCTGGCGGACTACGATGCGATCGGACCAAAGGAGCTGCGCCAAAACCTTGCCTGGTTCCTGCGCGAGATCATTCCGGTGGCCGAAGAGGAGGGGGTGCGCATGTGCATCCATCCCGACGACCCGCCCTTCTCGCTCTATGGCTTGCCACGCATCGTTTCGACAGCCGAGGATGCGCGTTTCATCCTTAACGCCGTCGACAGCCCCGCCAACGGCCTGACGTTCTGCACCGGCTCTTATGGCACGCGCGCCGACAATGACATCGTCGCCATGGTCAAGGAATTCGCGGACCGCATCCACTTTGTCCACCTCCGCAACATCACCATCGAGGATGACGGCTCGTTCTACGAAGCCGAGCATCTCGAAGGCGGCACCGACATGGCGCATGTTATCCTCGCTCTGATGCAGGAAGAGGCGCGCCGTCGCGGGGAAGGCCGTGCCGACTGGCGCATTCCGATGCGACCAGACCATGGCCATCTGCTTGCCGACGACATCGGCAAGACCAGGATCAACCCCGGCTATTCGCTGATCGGCCGGCTGAAGGGCCTCGCCGAGCTGCGCGGCATCATGCGCGCCATCGAGCGGTTCGAGCTGGCTTGAAGCCGTCCTGCCGGTCGGCTGGCGGGATTTACAGACGATCACGCGCGATTGCGCTTCCGCTGCGACTTATACGCTGTCGCACTGGAAAGTGCGGTCCACGAGAGGCATGGCGGGTAAAGCACTTGTCGGGAAATTATTTGCCGACAGGTCATAATATGCAGCGCTGACGTTCTTCCATCCGGCCCGGATTGGACTTCCTGTTGCTTTGATCGGCACGCCTTGCGTGTCACTTTGAGATGCATTCATGCTCGAAGCTCTTGCCGGTGGTCGCTTCTACTTCTCCTAAGCCAGGGCAGAGAAAAGAAGGAAGCTGACCATGCCCAGAATTGTGCCGGTGCTTGACCTGAGCCGCCTCGAACAAGGTGCGTCCGAGTATCGTACCTTTCTCCTGGACCTGCGTACGGCAGCCCGGGACGTTGGCTTCTTCTATCTCAGCGGCCACGGAATTTCCGCCCCGGAGATCGACGACGTGCTCGATGCCTCGCGACGGTTCTTCGCGTTGCCGGAGGCCGACAAGCTGGCCATCGAAATGGTCAAGTCCCAGCAGTTCCGCGGCTACACCCGCGCCGGCGGCGAACTGACCAAGGGCGCGGCCGACTGGCGTGAGCAACTCGACATCGGCGTCGAGCGCCAGCCCATAGCGCAGGGACCTGGAATTGCACCGTGGACACGGCTGCAGGGGCCGAACCAGTGGCCGTCTGCACTGCCGGAGCTCAAGCCGGCACTGCTTGCATGGCAGGCCAAGGCGACCGCGGTGGCCATTCGGCTGCTGAAAGCCTTCGCACTATCGCTCGATCAGCCCGAGGACGCCTTCGACGCGATCTATCGGGACTCGCCCAACCATCGCATGAAGATCGTCCGTTATCCCGGCCGTGACGCGACCGAAGGCGACCAGGGCGTCGGCGCGCACAAGGATGGCGGTTTCCTCACCCTGCTGCTGCAGGACGACAACAAGGGCCTGCAGGTCGAATATGACGGAAGCTGGGTGAATGTGGATCCGCTCCCTGGAACGCTGGTCGTCAACATTGGCGAACTGCTCGAACTGGCATCGAATGGGTATTTGCGTGCCACCGTTCACCGCGTCGTGACGCCGCCTGCCGGCGTCGAGCGGATCTCCGTTCCCTTCTTCTTCAGTGCGCGGCTGGACGCGACCATACCGCTTCTGACCCTGCCCGAGGAATTGGCGGCCGAAGCGCGCGGGCCGGCAAGCGATCCGGACAATCCGTTGTTTCGCGATGTCGGCACCAATGTGCTCAAAAGCCGACTGCGTTCACATCCCGACGTGGCACGCCGCCACTATGCCGATCTTCTCCAGGCCGGAGCGGCGGGTTCGTGAACTCAGCTCTGCACGAATTTTTGCCGTTTCATATGTTTTTTGGAATGCCATTCGTCGCCAAGGCTTCGAGATAGGCGCAAAAAGGTAAAATCGTTTAGCGGTTTCCTCCCATTCCGCTGGACGGTGTTCCCCTCTGAAGGTTCAAACCTTCTTTTGGCCGGGCCGCATTCGAGCCCGGCCATTTTTTGTCCTGGTCCCGGACAGCGCAAAACCTATGCTGCAAAAGGCCGGTGTGGAGGAACAGGATATCTTCCCGAGTTGCGCGGACCGTCCGATCCTGAGTTTAGGATTCGAGCGCTAGTGCTCGACTGTATCGATCGGTCGAAACGACTTTCATGACACAAAAACAATTGCACCTCGGCGCCTTCATGCGCCCCGTCAGCCTGCATACCGGCGCCTGGCGCTATCCGGGCGCCTATGCCGACGCCAATTTCAATTTCGCGCATCTGAAGCGCTTCGCCCAGACCTTGGAGGCGGCGAAGTTCGACGCCTTCTTCATGGCCGACCATCTGGCCGTTCTCAACATGCCGATCGAGGCGCTGCGGCGCAGCCACACGGTCACCTCGTTCGAGCCGTTCACGCTTTTGTCGGCGCTCGCCGCCGTCACCGACCATATCGGGCTGGTCGCCACCGCATCGACGACGTTCGACGCGCCCTATCATGTTGCCCGCCGCTTCGCCTCGCTCGACCATATCAGCGGCGGACGCGCCGGCTGGAACATCGTCACCACGTCCAATCCGGATGCGGCGCTCAATTTCGGCCTCGACGAGCATGTCGAGCATGACGAGCGCTACCGGCGGGCCCGGGAATTCTACGATGTCGTCACCGGCCTGTGGGACAGCTTTGCCGACGATGCCTTCATCCGCGACGCCGAAAGCGGGTTCTATTTCGACCCGGCCAGGCTGCATGTGCTCGACCACAAGGGTGAGCATCTCTCGGTGCGCGGCCCACTCAACATCGCGCGGCCAATCCAGGGCTGGCCGGTCATCGTGCAGGCC
>NZ_RZQA01001679.1:0-410 GCF_004022915.1 Mesorhizobium sp. M7A.F.Ca.US.006.04.2.1 | reverse complement strand
GGCAAGCTGCCAGCGCACGACGCGCTGCAGGATGTCTTCGCGCGGATCAAGGCCGAAAATCTCGTCGGAGAGTTCCACCTTGCCGGCGTCCTTGCCGCCCAGCGTTGTGATCTTGAGATCCATTATTCCGCTCCCTCTGTGGCCGGAGCCTCGTTCTTGGCGCCACTTTCGGCAGCAACGGCGCGGATCGCGGCAGGCTTCGGCGCATTGGCCGGCAGTGCCACCTTGGCCGCATCGCGGACCAGGATCCAGGCGCCCTTCGATCCGGGAACCGCACCGCGGATCAGGATCAGGCCGCGGTCGGCGTCGGTCGATACGATCTCGACATTCTGCGTGGTGACGCGGGTGTCGCCCATGTGGCCAGCCATATGCTTGCCCTTGAACACTTTGCCCGGGTCCTGGCGCTGGCC
>NZ_RZQA01001678.1:0-411 GCF_004022915.1 Mesorhizobium sp. M7A.F.Ca.US.006.04.2.1 | reverse complement strand
GCCATGAAGACTATTGCCCCTTCACCAAGAATCCGGGCGCCAAATGGTCGGCCCCCGACCTCGACAAGGCAAAGCAGCTCGTCGAGGACTCCGGCACCAAGGGCCAGAAGGTGACGATCATCGTCGAGGACACCGCCATTTCGCGCTCCATCGGCGTCTATCTGCAGAGCGTGCTGACCAGCATCGGCTATGTCGCCGACGTCAAGCCGATCTCGTCGAACATCCAGTTCACCTACATCCAGAACACCAACAACAAGGTGCAGATGTCCGTCACCCAGTGGTACAAGGACTATCCGGCGGCTTCGGACTTCCTGAACATCCTGTTCAGCTGCGCCTCTTTCCGCGAAGGTTCGGACGCCTCGATCAACATCGCCGGCTTCTGCGACAAGGAAATCGACGCCAAGATGCAAA
>NZ_RZQA01001677.1:0-411 GCF_004022915.1 Mesorhizobium sp. M7A.F.Ca.US.006.04.2.1 | reverse complement strand
GCGCAAGCAAGGCGCAAGCCCTGGCCGGTGAGACCGGCATTCGGTTGGCCGACTAGCGGTGCCGTGCAAATGAATACCGACCGCGCAGCGCGTGTTGCGGCGCGCAACTGCGAAATCCTTCTCGAAGGATTTGCTTCCATTCGGTTAGGCAAAGACCCTTCACCATCAACCTCCTTATCGACGACTGAGCCGAAAGCCGGATCCAGGGGATAAAGAACGCTCACGCGCACCCGCTCGTGCGCAACCGGCACCCGAGCGGGTGTTATTAGCGGGTCACGCATCTGGCCATGCCAGAGCACGCCCACGACATTGGCCATGAAGCGCAGAACGCCGCGCGTGCGTTGGAACTTTTCGAGGCTCGCCCAATCCTTCGACAGCCGATCGAACAGCTCCGGATGGATCGGATAGGAC
>NZ_RZQA01001676.1:0-411 GCF_004022915.1 Mesorhizobium sp. M7A.F.Ca.US.006.04.2.1 | reverse complement strand
GCGATCACCGCACTGACCTCGGCGATCAAGCTGGCGCGTGCCGGCCTGCGCGAACCGGAGAAGCCGATCGGCTCCTACCTGTTCTCCGGCCCGACCGGCGTCGGCAAGACCGAAGTGGCCAAGCAGTTGGCAGCGTCGCTCGGCGTGGAGCTGATCCGCTTCGACATGTCGGAATATATGGAGCGCCACACCGTGTCGCGGCTGATCGGTGCTCCTCCCGGCTATGTCGGCTTCGACCAGGGCGGTCTTCTGACGGACGGCGTCGACCAGCATCCGCATTGCGTGCTGTTGCTGGACGAGGTCGAGAAGGCGCATCCGGACCTGTTCAACATCCTGTTGCAGGTTATGGACCATGGCAAGCTGACCGACCACAACGGCAAGCAGATCGACTTCCGCAATGTGATCCTGATC
>NZ_RZQA01001675.1:0-413 GCF_004022915.1 Mesorhizobium sp. M7A.F.Ca.US.006.04.2.1 | reverse complement strand
TCAGCGGACAACTTACCGACAGCACGTCGGCGCGACGAAACAGATCTTCCAGTCCGACCAGCTCCACGCCTAGTTCGGCAGCGACCTTCTTGTCTGCAAATGGGTCATGGGCGATGAACCTCATATCGAAGGGCTTTGCCAGGCGAAAAACTTCGGCGCCTATGTTGCCGATGCCGAGCGACCCCAGCGTACGCCCCACGAGCCCGACACCCATATGTTGGGAGCGCTCCTGGAAGCCATGAGGTCCCTTACGGGTGAGGGCGTCCTTCGTGAACAGCTTGCCGGTGAGTGCCAACATAAAGGTGATGACGGATACGGCGACCGGCCGTCTTACCCCATCGGGCGTGATGACCAGAGCGATGCCGGCGCCAGTGCAGGCCTCGACGTCGACAGTATCGTAGCCGACGCCGAAG
>NZ_RZQA01001674.1:0-413 GCF_004022915.1 Mesorhizobium sp. M7A.F.Ca.US.006.04.2.1 | reverse complement strand
CTCAAGCCGCGCCATCCAGGACAGCTTGTAAGGAAACTTCTTCTCGTCATCGATCGGATTGCCGTTCGGCAGATAGAGCGAGGCAACGCGCAAGGCGCCCTTGTCGGTTGAGAAAACGCCTTCGATGAAACGCGCCTGTTCATCGGCATCGTCGCCGGGCAGGCCCCTGATCACCTCGTCGAAGCGCAGCTTCGACAACAGCGCGACGCCGTTGAAACCCTTTTGGCCATGGGTTTCGACATTGTAGCCAAGCGCCTCGATCTCGGCGCGCGGGAACTGCTCGTCGACCGTCTTGATCTCCTGCAGGCAGACGATGTCGGGTGCGCTCTCGGTCAGCCAATGGGTCAGGTTGCCGATGCGGGCGCGGACACCGTTGATGTTCCAGGTGACGATTTTCATGGCGGTCTCGATGC
>NZ_RZQA01001673.1:0-413 GCF_004022915.1 Mesorhizobium sp. M7A.F.Ca.US.006.04.2.1 | reverse complement strand
GGCGAAGGCATCGAGACGACGCTCTCGCTCAGATGCGCCTTGCCCGACATGGCGATGGCTGCGGCACTCTCGGCAGCCCATCTTGCCGCCATGTTGTTCCCACCGAACCTGCGGCGGCTCTATGTCATCCTCGACAACGATCCGGCCGGTGACGGTGCCAGACACAGCTTGCTTGAGCGCGCGACGGACGCAGGAATCGAGGCTATCGTGCTGTCGCCGGAGACGGAGGATTTCAACGAAGACCTCCGCCATTTCGGACTTGCCGCCTTGCGGGCCTCGATTGCGGACCAGCTCATGCGCAAAGATCGCATTTGCTATCTGACACGGGCAGCATGAGCCGGGAGGGAAGCGCGCGGCGCATGGTGCCGATGCGCCGCAGGATGCGTGGCCCGCCGGCAGGAGAACCGCGGCCA
>NZ_RZQA01001672.1:0-413 GCF_004022915.1 Mesorhizobium sp. M7A.F.Ca.US.006.04.2.1 | reverse complement strand
GCTGATAACAACCCATCGCGTGCAGCGTCGGGCCGATATCCTCCACGATCGCTTCGACGCCAAAGGTTTCGGCGGCCAGCCGGCCGAGGCGGAGGCTGTCGGGATCGGAGTCGCTTTCCGGCATGAACAGGCAGAAGACGTTCTTAGCGCCGACGGCGCGGGCGGCGAGCGCGACCGAGACGCTGGAATCGATGCCGCCAGAGAGGCCGAGCACGAGCCCGCGCTTGCGCATGCCGCGTAGCTGCTCGCGCAACCCGGCGACGATGCGATCGGTTTCCGCTGCGTTGTCGAGCGTCAGCGCGTCGGCCGAGAAGGCGGGACGGCTCGGGGCGAGGGAGAGGTTCATTCTGCAGTCCCCAACGTTTCGGCCGCCAGCCTTCGGCTGACCTTTCCGGTATCGGTCTTCGGCAACT
>NZ_RZQA01001671.1:0-414 GCF_004022915.1 Mesorhizobium sp. M7A.F.Ca.US.006.04.2.1 | reverse complement strand
TTGGTGCCGGTGACATTCAACGGCACCCCGCCGAGCGAGAACGCGCGGTCATTGCCGAACGAGGCCAGTTCCTGTCCGTCGCTCAGCGAGAAGCCGGTGGCGTCGTCGATTGTCCCGCGGTTGACCAGGACAATGATCGCGTCGCTGGCGGTAATGCTGTCGGCATATTCGATCGAGGCGAGGTCGGTGATCGACGTGCCGCCGCCCGAAGCCCCGGCCGCAACGAAGATGTAATTGCGCAGATCGTAAAGTTGCGGGCCGGAAAACGCGGTCGTGCCGAAAGCGTAGTGGCCGCTGCCCTCATTGAGCCCGCGCGCATCGAGCGAGGCGGTGATGCCGGAGATGGAGCTGGAATTGCCGCCGAAGGTAAATTCGGCGTTGGCCGTGGCGCCCGGCGTGCCGGCAATGCCCAGC
>NZ_RZQA01001670.1:0-420 GCF_004022915.1 Mesorhizobium sp. M7A.F.Ca.US.006.04.2.1 | reverse complement strand
GTCCTTGTCGTTGAACCGGGTTATCACGTCGCCGGCCTGGATTCCCGCTTTCTGCGCCGGGCTGCCAGCCTCGACCGAGGCAACCAGCGCGCCCTTGGCGCCCGGCATTCCGAGCGCCTCGGCGATGGAAGGCGTGATCTCCTGAAGACGCACGCCGATGAAGCCGCGCTCGATGCGGCCAGTGCTGATCAGTTGGTCGACGACAGTCCGAGCTGTGCGCGAGGGCACCGCGAATCCAATGCCTATGCTACCGCCTGACGGCGACACGATTGCCGTGTTGACTCCGATGACTTCGCCGCGCGCGTTGAACAAAGGACCTCCCGAGTTACCTCTGTTGATCGAGGCGTCAGTCTGCAGGAAATCGTCGTAAGGACCGGCCTGGATATCGCGAGAGCGGGCAGAAAGGACGCCGACAGTGAC
>NZ_RZQA01000166.1:0-9200 GCF_004022915.1 Mesorhizobium sp. M7A.F.Ca.US.006.04.2.1 | reverse complement strand
TTGCGTTTGACAGTGGCTCGGCGCCATTCGCCAGCCGCGCGCGCAGGCGTCGCAGGTTGAAGAACAGCGCCTTCTGCGCCGAGCTGGTGCCGCCACGCACGATCGACCAGTTGCGCAGGATGTAGTCCTGCATCGAGGCCCGGATCCACCATGTCGCATAGGTCGAGAACCGCACCTCGCGCTCCGGCTCGAAGCGGGCGGCGGCCTCGAGCAGCCCGACATGACCCTCCTGGACCAGGTCGCCGAGCGGCAGGCCGTAATGGCGGAATTTGGAGGCCATGGAAATGACCAGCCGCATATGCGCGACGGTGATGCTGTGCAGCGCGTTCTGGTCGTTGTCCTCTTTCCAGAGCAATGCAAGCCGATGCTCTTCGTCACGTTCGAGGTAGGGAGCCTTCATTGCCGCGCGGACCATGATCCGTCCTGCCGTGTCTTCCATCATGAGGCGCTCCCTGGGTGGTGCGGATGACTTTGCAAACTTGGCTGGCGCCCGGGTTGAAATGGCGGCGCCGTGCCCTAGAACAGCCAGAACTGCCATGCGCGGGAAAGGTTCCGCGACCGTGGCTGCGGGATTGTGTTGCCCGACGGGCTCCGGGGATGATCCGCGACAGTTCTGGTGTCGGCTGGAAAGCGCCAGTTTGAGTATGCGATTTCAGAAACTGGTTGTTTTTGGAATTCTGTTCCTTATTTTTTCGGCTTGCATCTGTCAGTTTCCAGCGCTCACAATATGCCGGTCGGCCGGCCAAGGACGGGATCACAGAAAAATGAAATGGCTCAAGTCGCTCATCATCGCCGGAACGCTGCAGGCCTTGGCTGTCACCGCAGGCCATGCCGGCGCCAATCTCGACCAGATCAAGCAGGCCGGGGTCATCAAGGTCGGCACGGAAGGCACTTATGCGCCATTCACCTATCATGACACTTCGGGCGCACTGGTCGGCTTCGACGTCGAAATCGCCAAGGCGATCGCCGACAAGCTCGGCGTCAAGGTCGAATTCCTCGAAGGCAAGTGGGACGGGCTGATCGCCGGCCTCGACGCCAATCGCTATGACGCCGTCATCAACGAGGTCGGCATCACCGATGCCCGCAAGGCCAAGTACGACTTCTCCGATCCTTACATCGCCTCCAAGGCGGTGCTGATCGTGCGCGGCGACAACACAGACATCAAGACCTTTGCCGATCTCAAGGGCAAGAAGTCGGCGCAGTCGCTGACCTCGAATTTCGGCAAGCTGGCCGAAACGAACGGCGCCGAGCTGGTCGGCACCGATGGCTTCGACCAATCGATCCAGCTGCTTCTGACAGGCCGTGCCGACGCCACGATCAATGACAGCCTGTCGTTCCTCGACTTCAAGAAGCACAAGCCCGACGCCAATGTGAAGATCGCCGCGCAAGAGGAAAACGCCGACTATTCCGGCGTCATCGTGCGCAAGGGCGATCCGGAGCTGGTCGCGGCGATCAACAAGGCGCTGGCCGACATCAAGGCCGACGGCACCTATAAGAAAATCTCCGACACCTATTTCGGCCAGGACGTTTCGAAGTAATCTATGAGGCGGGCCGCTCCGCGGCCCACAGGACATATCGAGCGGCGAGTCGTCTTTGACGGTCCGCCGCTTTTGTCGTGATATGTCGCGCCTCGACGAAGCCTCGACTTATTTGGAGGGTCTTACGTGCCGCACTGGC
Source organism: Mesorhizobium sp. M7A.F.Ca.US.006.04.2.1 (assembly GCF_004022915.1). Taxonomy (NCBI): domain Bacteria; kingdom Pseudomonadati; phylum Pseudomonadota; class Alphaproteobacteria; order Hyphomicrobiales; family Phyllobacteriaceae; genus Mesorhizobium; species Mesorhizobium sp. M7A.F.Ca.US.006.04.2.1. Next base: position 7,523 of record NZ_RZQA01000166.1, on the reverse strand, counting down.
TGCAACTGATGCTGGAGTCGCTGCCTTCGCTGTTGTGGGCGGCGCTGATCTTCACCGTGCCGCTGACGCTGTTGTCCTTCGTCCTTGGGCTGACCGTTGGGTTGGGTGCGGCGCTTGCCCGGCTGTTTGGTCCGAAACCGCTGGTCGCGCTGGTGCGCTTCTATGTCTGGATCTTCCGCGGCACGCCGCTGCTGGTGCAGCTGTTCCTTATCTTCTACGGCCTGCCGTCGGTCGGTATCCTGCTCGACGCCTTCACGGCGGCGTTGATCGGCTTCACGCTCAACATCGGCGCCTACACGTCGGAAATTATCCGCGCGGCCATAGGGTCGGTGCCGAAGGGCCAGTGGGAAGCGGCCTATTCGATCGGCATGACCTGGAGCCAGGCGATGCGGCGCACCATCCTGCCGCAAGCCGGCCGGGTCGCGGTGCCGCCGCTTTCCAACACCTTCATCTCATTGGTCAAGGATACGTCGCTGGCCGCCGCCATCACCGTGCCGGAGATGTTCCAGGCGGCGCAGCGCATCGTCGCCACCACCTATGAGCCGCTGATCCTCTATGTCGAGGCGGCGATCCTCTATCTGGCGCTGAGTTCGGTGCTGTCGGCCTTGCAGACGCGGCTGGAGACCCGGCTCAACCGCTATGGCGGCTTCCTGGAGGCACGCTCATGATCGGCCTCAGCAACATCGAAAAGCGCTTTGGCGACAATCTCGTGTTGAAGGGCGTGACGGTCACCATTGCCGAAGGCAGCGTCACTGCGCTGGTCGGCCCGTCGGGCGGGGGAAAGAGCACCCTGCTGCGCTGCATCAACCTCCTGGAGATCCCGACCTCGGGCACGGTGCGCATCGGCGACGAGACGCTCGAATTCCATCCTGGTGGCAGGGTTCCGGCCAGGGATATCCAGCGCCTGCGGCTGCAGACCGGCATGGTGTTCCAGAACTTCCAGCTGTTTCCGCATCGCACCGCGATCGAGAACGTCATGGAAGGGCTGGTGACGGTGCTGAAATGGGCGCCTGAGAGGGCACGCGAGCGGGCGCTGGCTCTGCTGGAGAAGGTGGGGATGGCGCACAAGGCCGACGCCTGGCCGGCGACGCTGTCGGGCGGCCAGCAGCAGCGCGTGGCGATCGCCCGCGCCTTGGCGCCGTCGCCGAAAGTGCTGCTCTGCGACGAGCCGACCTCGGCACTCGACCCGGAACTGGCGCAAGAGGTGGTCGACGTGCTTGGCAAGCTCGCCAGTGAAGGCACGACCATGGTGATGGCGACGCATGATCTGCGCCTCGCCTCCAAGATCGCCAAGGAAGTGGTGTTCCTCGATGCCGGCGTCGTCGTCGAGAAGGGACCGGCCGCGGTGCTGTTCAACAATCCGGAGCAGCAACGGACGAAGCGGTTCATTGCGACGCTGAAGCAGGAGGCTGAGAAGGAAGGCGGCGGCGGGTAGGCGCGGCCTAGGGTCTGTAGAATTCGGGCGATGGCCCCGAAGGCGCGCCGGTTCCGGTATATCTTGCCGGATGCGCGAGCAGGCCGTCAGCCATCCTTCGGCATATCGGGCCTTGCCGCCAGCAGCCGCTGAAATTTCACCGTCAGATCTCCCCCGAAATCGCGGCTCTTCATTTGCAGGTTCAGATATGATGGCTGACGAGCGCCACGCCAAGTCCGATGAGGATCGAACCGCATGTCTTGGGGATCACCCATCCGGCGCCAGTGAACCGGCCAACGGCGAGCGAGGCGATGCCGACCGCCGCAAGGTCGGCCATCGAGAAGATGAGATTGACGATGATGCCGAGGATGAGGAACTGCAACCCGACGGCCATGCCGGCTGACGGATCCACGAACTGCGGCAGGAAGGTCAGGAAGAACAGTGCCGTCTTGGGATTGAGGATCTCGACGACCATGCTGTCGCGAAATGTGTTCGGGGCCGGCCTGGCACCATCCTCACCCATCCGGTTCCAGCCCAGGAACATGGCAAGGCCCAGCGAAATGAGATATGCGGCGCCCGCCCATCGGATCACCAAGAAAGCGACCGGCGCGTGTTCCATCAGTGCGGCGAGCCCGACCGCCGCGGCCAGGATGTGCACGTAACAACCAAGATGGACACCCAGCGCCGCCATCAATCCCGCCTGACGGCCATGGGCCAGCGTCTGCGCTGTCATGTAGAGAATCGCCGGTCCTGGCATGCAGGCGAAGGCGAGCGTTGCGAGGGCGAACGGAATCCAGAGATCCAGCGATGGCATGACAGCTCCTCCCATGATCAAGCCGTGGGAGGAGTAGGCCGGGGGGCAGGCCGAAAACATACGGCGGATGCCGTATTTGGATGATGATCGGGTTTGGCTAATCTGCCGATGGTTAAGGGGACGTTGCCGGGTTGCCCATTGTCGCGGCTGCGATATCAGCCGGTGGGCAATCCCAGACGAACCGCGTAGGCGGTCAGTTCGGCGGTGTTGTGGAGACTGAGCTTGCCCATCAGATTTTCGCGATGTTTGCGAGCGGTCGGCAGGCTGATGCCCAGTCGTTCGGCGATGTCGCGCGTGATCATGCCTTGCGCCACCAGTTGAAGGATCTGCCGTTCGCGCCGCGTCAGCGGTACCGGGGACAGGATTTCCTGCGCGGCTATCGGCTCGCTTTCCCTGCCTATATCGCTGACCGCGAAGCGAACGGTTTTCGCCAGATAGGTGCCTCCGTTCTTGACCGCTTCGATGGCAGCGCCGAGTTCCTCTGGATCGCCATCCTTGGTCAGGTAGGCGTTGGCGCCGGCGCTGAGCGCGGCGCGTACTGTCCTCGGCTCGACATTGGCCGTCAGCACCACGATCCGCAGGCGTGGCGCCAAGGTCCTGATGGTGGCGATAAACTGCATCCCGGTCACACCTGGCATGCCGAGGTCGAGGATCAAAAGGTCGGCGCGCGTGCTTCGCAGCTGGCCAAGCAGCGCCTCGCCATCCGCAGCCTCGGCGACGACCGAGATATTGTCCATAGCCGAGATAAGCAGCTTCAGCCCCTCGCGCACGATGGCATGGTCGTCGGCGAGTATGGCGGTGAGCGAGCGGTTCATCGGGGCACCATCCAGGGCTGCAGCGGCGTATATGGATCGATCGCCAACTTATGCGAAACAGGTTGCCGGTAGATCAACGGTACCGGGGAAGACCGGCCGGAGAATTACTTGGGACAATTGGAGGGATTCGATGCAGGAAGACAAGATACGCCAGGCCCTGGTCGAACTCCTGTATCGCAATTCCTACGGCGTGGTCATCTCCAACATCGTGATCTCGATGGCGGCGGTCTATGTTCTGAGAACGGCCGTTTCCGCCAATTGGCTGATCGGCTGGCTGGCGGCGCTGTATCTGCTGACGGCTATCCGGGTGCTGGCGTCGCGCCGTTTTTTCAGCCGCTCAAGGGATCGCGGCTCGATCTTGCGCTGGGCATGGCTGGCCACGGCGTTTTCCTGTATGTCGGGCCTTCTGTGGGGGGTGCTTGGCTGGGTCGGCTTTATGCCCGAGGCGCCGATCGTGCTGTCCTTCACGGTCATCGTCCTGACTGGTCTCGTCTGCGGTACGGTGCCGTCGCTGTCGGCCTTTCCGCCGGCGCTGGTCGGTTCCATCCTGGCCACGGTGGTGCCGGTCGCCTTGCGCTGCTTGACCACCCAAAGCGATATTTCCGGCGCCTTCCTGTTCCTGCTCGCATCGCTGGTGGCGATCAATTTCTACTACTGCCGTATCACCTACCGCATGCTGCGCGAAACCGTCAGCCTGCGACTGGAGAACGAAACGCTGGTCGAGCACCTGCAAGAGGAACGCGACAGGGCGCAGACCGCCGACCGTGCCAAGACGCGTTTTCTGGCGGCGGCGAGTCACGATCTGCGCCAACCGATCCATGCCCTGAGCCTGCTGGTCTCGACGCTTGCCATATTGGGGCAGCGCGGCGACGTACCCTCCGGCGAGGCGCGCGATCTGGCCAGCCGGGCGAAATCGGTTGTCAGCAACTTCAGTGGGCTGCTCAACGCTTTGCTCGATATCTCGCGGCTCGATGCGGGCATCGTCACGGTCGCGAGCGAGGCGGTGCCGCTGCGCGACCTCTTTGGTGATCTTCGCAATGAATTCGCCGCCGAGGCAAAACAACGCGGACTTACGTGGCGCGTGGTAGACAGCAGTCTCTACGTCGACAGCGACCCGATGATGTTGAAGCGCATCCTCAACAACCTGATCTCGAATGCCCTTCGCTACACCAAGCAAGGTGGTGTCCTGCTGGGCTGTCGCCGGCGCGGCGCATGTGTGGAGATACAGGTCCTCGACAGCGGCCCCGGCATCCCCGCCGATCAGCAGGGGATGGTCTTCGAGGAGTTCGTGCAGTTGCAGAACCCGGCGCGGGACCGCACGCAAGGCCTGGGACTCGGGCTCGCCATCGTTCGCCGCACCGCCGAGCTGTTGGGGCACCCCCTGAAATTGGCTTCGACGTCCGGGCGCGGTTCCCTGTTTTCCATCACCGTCGCGAAGGCCGGCGCGGTGCAAGCTCGCTTGGAGGTCGACACGACATCGCCGGCCAGCAGTGCCGCCGGCATCATGGTGGTCGAGGACGAGGGCGACGTTCTCGATGCCATGGTGCGCTTGCTCAGCCTGGAGGGACATCGTGTCTATCCCGGCCGCTCCGCCGCAGAGGCGCAGGAGGCCCATACGGCGGCGCTGGCTGCCGGCGATGCGCCGGTCGACCTGATCATCGCAGACTACCGTCTCGAGAATGACACCACCGGCACCGACGCGATCCGTGCGCTTCACGCCCATATCGGCCGGCTTGTCCCGACCATCATCATTACTGGCGATACGTCGCCGGCGCGCCTCAAGGAGATCAGCGCCAGCGGCAGCCGCATCCTGCACAAGCCGATCGCCGACGAGGAATTGCGCGAGACCATTGCCGCGGTCTGCTTTGGCGGCAAGGCGATAAGTGGCGACACACGTTAAAACGAAACGCGCGCTCGACGGCTCGGCGCGCCGGCAAGCCGCGATGCAGCACGCTGGTGCGCAGGGCCTACCAACATCGAAGCTGCCGCCCGAAAGCAAAAGAGGCCCCGGTCAAACCGGAGCCTCCAATCGTTTCTGGCAGGATTTCTCGAAAGGTGAGAAAGATCAGGCAGCTTCTTCCTGCTCGGCCTCTTCATTGTCGGCCTTGGCGCCACGCTTAGGGCCCTTGTTGAGGTTGACCTCGATCAAGCGCACGGCTTCGGTTTCCGACATGCGGTTGACGGCCGCGATCTCGCGGGCCATGCGGTCGAGCGCCGCCTCGTAGAGCTGACGCTCGGAATAGGACTGCTCCGGCTGGTTGTCGGCGCGGTAGAGGTCACGCACGACTTCCGAGATCGAGATCAGGTCGCCCGAATTGATCTTCGCATCATATTCCTGGGCGCGGCGCGACCACATGGTGCGCTTGACGCGGGCGCGGCCCTGCACGACCTTCAGCGCGCGTTCGACATAATCCTCTTCCGACAGCTTGCGCATGCCGATGGAGGTCGCCTTGGCGACCGGCACCTTCAGGCGCATCTTGTCCTTCGAGAAGTCGATGACGAACAGTTCCAGCTTGTGTCCAGCAACTTCCTGCTCGTCGATCGAGACGATCTGGCCGACGCCATGCGCCGGGTAGACGATGTACTCGCCGGTCTTGAAACCGTGACGCGCAGCGGTGGACTTCTTCTGCGGGGTGATCGTTGCCATTGCGCACTGAACTCCTTGTTGTGGTACCGGCGTCCTGCCGGCCCGAACTCGCGCGATCGGAGAAACCGACCGTTAGCCGCACAACAGATGAACCCATCGGAAAAGCCGGACCGGCAAACCGCAACATCGCGACCGCCTGGCCCAGATCGCTCTGGTCCGAATGGGATTTTCACCTTTCAGTGATTTGGGGCGTCTGCGCCATAAATCGACGTTGTGTCACCGGCATGTTTCGCTGATGTAACACAAAAAGTCGGAAGAATCAAGGTTTTGCTGCATACGCGAAGGCCACAACCCGGCGCCGGCTGTCAAGCCGGTTAATGTGACGTGCCTCTTACCCTGCGTAATACCGGCCTCTGCGGCCGTATTGTCAATCGCCTTCGCCGGGCTCGGCGGAGAAGTATTTCTCGAACTTGCCGGCCTCGCCGTCGAAGGATTTCGCGTCTGCCGGCGGTTCCTTCTTGGCGGTGATGTTGGGCCATTTCTCGGCATATTCGGTATTGACCTGCAGCCATTTGTCGAGGCCGGGCTCGGTGTCGGGCTTGATCGCGTCGGCCGGGCATTCCGGCTCGCAAACACCGCAGTCGATGCACTCGTCGGGATGGATGACGAGCATGTTCTCGCCTTCGTAGAAACAATCGACCGGACAGACCTCGATGCAGTCCATGTATTTGCATTTGATGCAATTGTCGGTCACGACATAGGTCATCGGTCGGCTCCGGGACGTCCCATTTTGTTGGGCTTTTTCCGTCAGGTAACGCCTTTGGCCGCTGCTTGCAAGGGCAGCCATTCCTGTCGGCATCAGCGTTTCGAAATGGAATTCCAGGCAGCCGGCGCTCCAGAGGCCGGCGACCTCATGCAGGGCTTCCTGTTTGCCGGGTTCAGTTTTGCTTCAAACACGTCGTTATCCTGGCAAGCGCCGCCTGTTTTTGGACGCCAGGCATCAATCTTCGCCGAGCAATCGGTCGGTCTGGCGACGTTCCTTCTTGGTCGGGCGGCCGCTGCCGGCCTCGCGCAGCCCCGGAATTGCATCGGGAGGGGCTTCGCCCTTCGGTGCGGGCGGTGGCGACATATCCTCGTAGAGCGTACGGGCTTCCTCGGCCGGGCCGCGTCGCGCACCCGCGCCGAGGACCTTCCAGATGAAGATGCGCCGCTCGAGCGTGATGGTCAGGACGTCGCCTGGCTTGACCTGATCGGAAGCCTGCGCTGCTTTGTCGCGATTGATGCGGACCCGGCCGGCGACGACCAACTTCGCCGCCAGCGAGCGCGATTTCACGACGCGGGAGAAGAACAGCCATTTGTCGATGCGCTGGCGGCCTTCGGCAACCATCGAAGCGAGCCGGGTTCTACTTCTTCAATTGGTCGCGCAGAGCGGCGAGCTTGGCGAAGGGCGAATCCGGATCGAAACGCACCGGGCGCTCCTCGCGCGGCTTTGGCTGGAAGGCGGGCTTGCCGCCTTGCGGACCACCCTTGCCATCCGGCCTGCCACCCTTCCAGTCGGGACGGCCTTCGCGGCGGTCGGGACGCTCGCCCTGCGGGCGCTCGCCCTGCGGCCTGTCACGTCGCTGTTCGCCTTCGGCCTGCGGCTTGGGTTTGAACTTCGAGCGGTCGAAGCGCGGCTTGCCGGCTCCATCGCGCCGTCCTTCATGGGCCGGACGCTCTCCGGGTGCAGCGGCGGCCGGTGCGCCGGCGTCCGCAGGCGCATCGCTTCGGCCGCGCGCTTGTCCGTTGCGTTGGCGATTGTTCCTGCGGTTGTCGTCGCGGTTGCGCGGGCGCTGTTCGAAACGACCCTGACGCCAAAACCCATCCTGTTGTGGCGTCAGGGTCGTTTCGAAC
>NZ_RZQA01001669.1:0-420 GCF_004022915.1 Mesorhizobium sp. M7A.F.Ca.US.006.04.2.1 | reverse complement strand
GTCATAGGCGGCGGGAACGTGCCAGAACCACATCGTGGCGACGAAGGCGGCGGCGGCGATCCACGCCGAGGCTCTCTTGTGCGCCGCCTGCCTGACGCCGGGTATGGCCGCGACGGCGTGTCCGAGCACGCGGCGGCTCGCGACCGGAAACGCCCGAAGCATGACGAGATGGGCATTCGAGAACGCGAACAGAGGCGCCGCGGCGAGGATGAGCATCAGATGCTGGAGCATGTGGACGGAAAACAGTTCGTCCGACAGAGCGTCGATCGGCGACAGGAGGGCGAGACCGATCACGCCGATCGCAAACAGGAAGGTTGCCACCCGCGTCTTGCCGACCGGCCATTTGCGATGCCGGCGGGAAAGCATTTCCGCTATCCCAGCGAGATACACCGCCAGCAGAATCGCGAGCAGCACTTCCAC
>NZ_RZQA01001668.1:0-422 GCF_004022915.1 Mesorhizobium sp. M7A.F.Ca.US.006.04.2.1 | reverse complement strand
GGTCTGACCCTTGCCGCATCCGACCTCTTCGGTTAGGACACCCGCGTTGCGAAAATCGCAACATTGCCGACCTGCAAGCATCATAAAACGCCGAGCAAACACCCCATGGCCGATAAATCGGAAAAGACGAAAGCGCGACTGCCGCGCGGCTTTGCCGACCGCAGCGCCGAGGACATCCGCGCCGTCGAGAAGATGATGGCGACGATCCGCTCGGTCTATGAGCTTTACGGTTTCGAACCGGCCGACCAGCCGCTGATCGAATACACCGATGCGCTGGGAAAATTCCTCCCCGACCAGGACCGGCCGAACGAAGGCGTGTTCTCCTTCCAGGATGACGACGACCAGTGGCTGTCGCTGCGCTACGACCTGACCGCGCCGACGGCGCGTTATGTCGCCGAGAATTACGAGCGGCTGCCAAAACC
>NZ_RZQA01001667.1:0-426 GCF_004022915.1 Mesorhizobium sp. M7A.F.Ca.US.006.04.2.1 | reverse complement strand
GTCGATGAGACAGTACTTGCGGAGTTTGGTGGCCCTGTCGAGGCGTTGCGGTGTTTGACAATCAGGCAGACAATCGTTCACAGCTATGGATGCAAATCACGCCTTCCAGAACGGCTTTTGAAGTTCCGCCTCGACGGCAGCCGGGGTGAGACCGACGTCGTCGATCCGCTGAGGCCCATCTTCCGCCAGTCGCTTCAGTTCCTCGCGATAGTACTTGCGCTCGCGCCAGACCGCGACCAGGCCGCGCAGGGCGAAGAGTCTCGCCCAGACCGATACCGGTTCAGTCGTCCACGTCGGCTGTTCGCTCCAGAGAGACTGGTAGAGTCTTGAGGTAAAAGAAAGCTGCGTGCTCATTTGGCTCGTCCTTTCTTGGTGCTGCTAAAGTCGATAACGCTACTTTGGCGGATGAGCGGACCTGCGTACTAA
>NZ_RZQA01001666.1:0-430 GCF_004022915.1 Mesorhizobium sp. M7A.F.Ca.US.006.04.2.1 | reverse complement strand
GTCTAGCGCCCGGCGGTTGAAGATATCGAACTGGATCGCCTGATCGCGGCCGGCCACGGCTTCGGCGAGGCGGAACGCGCCGCCGACATCGCTCTTTCTCCCGGTGACCAGAGCGTCGAGCGTCGAAGCGATCTCCAGCCCGCCATACTGCGTCAAGAGGATCGCGTTGCGGGCGCTGCCCCCTGCCCGCTCGGCCAGTGCCGCGCGCGCCGCCGGATCCTCAGGCGGCGCCGGCTCGGTCGTTTCCAGCACCGTCATCAGGTCGTCGGCGTCGAGCGGGGTCAATCGCACCACCTGACAGCGCGACCGGATCGTCGGCAGCAGGCTGCCCGGCGCGTGGACAATCAGGATGAACAGCGTCCGTGCCGGCGGCTCTTCAAGATTTTTCAGCAAGGCATTGGCGGCATTGGTGTTCATGTCGTCGGCGGGG
>NZ_RZQA01001665.1:0-431 GCF_004022915.1 Mesorhizobium sp. M7A.F.Ca.US.006.04.2.1 | reverse complement strand
CGGCAGACCTGGCACTTCCTCGCGCCGGATGGTGATCAGCGGGTGTGCTTCGAGTTTTTTCGTCACGGCATCGGCGAATCCGTCGCGATCGACGGCCAGCGCGCCGCCGGCCGGAACCTGGTTGGCGTCGCCGGCGCTCATGATCAACGAGCCGGCCAGCCGCATTTCGGCGTGCAACAGGCCGACCGCGTTGTTGTCGGCGTCGTCGGAGCGGAAGGAATTGGAACAGACGAGCTCGGCCAGGCTATCGGTCTTGTGCGCATCGGTGCCACGAACGGGCCGCATTTCATGCAGGATGACGGGCACGCCGGCTTGCGCTGCCTGCCAGGCGGCTTCGGAACCGGCGAGGCCGCCGCCGATGATGTGGATTGGGTTTTTGCTCATGAGCGCCGGAATAATCGCTTGGTGCGGCGATTGCAATTGCCGTGCGC
>NZ_RZQA01001664.1:0-434 GCF_004022915.1 Mesorhizobium sp. M7A.F.Ca.US.006.04.2.1 | reverse complement strand
TCGTCGCGTCCGCGATAGAAGACGCCTCTGCCGCCATCCGGCAGAACCACGGCGGACCGCGACGGCAACCACAATGCGTCGAGTATCTCGGCCGGAGCCTGGCGGCCGGTGGCGGTCCGCGCGAAACCGAGCGGAAGAATGAGATGGTCGCAGAGCCCGATCAGTCTCTCGGTGGCCGGGCCGTGGCTCCATTCGACATCGCCGAGGATCGCAAGGCCGAGATCGCGAGCCCGAGCCACGACATCCAGCGACTCGATCCCGTAACTGTCGACGATCAGGACAGTCGCGCGGCTGAGAACCTCGTCCGGAAAGTCCGGCGCGGTGCCCAGCATCGCTTCGTCGTCATACGCGATGAACCGCTCCCCATCCGAACCGACGGTGATCCGCGAGCGCACCGGGCGCGCGTGCGGGTGGCGCGGCGCGAACGCGGTTTC
>NZ_RZQA01001663.1:0-434 GCF_004022915.1 Mesorhizobium sp. M7A.F.Ca.US.006.04.2.1 | reverse complement strand
GTGTATAAGAGACATCCCCGATGCAGCACCGCGCTTCGACGACTGGAAGGTGATCAACGCGCAGGCGCTGGTCACGGGCAGCGTCAGCAAGGAAGCCGACGGCCGCATCCGCGCCCAGTACCGATTGTGGGATACCTTTGCCGGCCAGCAGATGGCTGGCGAGCAGTTCTTCGCCAACGACGCCAATCAGCGGCGTGTCGCCCATATCATCGCCGACGCCATCTATGAGCGGCTGACCGGCGAAAAAGGCTATTTCGACACCCGCGTCGTCTTCATCGACGAATCCGGAGCCAAGAATGCGCGCAAGAAGCGCCTCGCGATCATGGACCAGGACGGCGCCAACGTCCGCTATCTTTCGGACGGCAGGTCGATCGTGCTGACGCCGCGTTTCTCGCCGAACCGGCAGGAAATCACCTACATGTCCTATGAAAGCC
>NZ_RZQA01001662.1:0-435 GCF_004022915.1 Mesorhizobium sp. M7A.F.Ca.US.006.04.2.1 | reverse complement strand
CTGGACAAGGATACGGTCGTCGCCCTGCCGCTGCACGATGGGTTCGGTCGTGCCGAGTTCGTTGACGCGGCGTTCGACCACCTCGATCGACTGCGTCAGCGCGGTCGACGTGCGGTATTTGATGCCGGCATCGGTGACGTTGAACTTGAGCAGGCCGGGCTCGGAATCGTCGAGCGTCATTTCCTGCACGGAACCGCCGGTGAACAGGCCGGCGGCGACCGGATCGGTCAGCGTCTTCAGCGCCGTCTTGGCGGCATCGATCTGGGCGGGATCGGTAATGCGAACCTGCAGGGTCCGCCCGGTGCCGGCAAGGCCGGTATAGCCAATCTTGGCGTCGCGCAGCAGCGTGCGGATTTCGTCGCGCGTCGTCTCCAGCCGGTCCTTGATCAGATCGTTCTGGTTCATTTCCAGCAAGATGTGCGAACCACCCTGCAG
>NZ_RZQA01001661.1:0-435 GCF_004022915.1 Mesorhizobium sp. M7A.F.Ca.US.006.04.2.1 | reverse complement strand
TTCTACGGCTTCGAATTGGTCATCGGCATCTACTCGGTCGCCAATGTCGCGCCTGTCATGACCGCCGCGATCTCAGCCTCGCTGACCGCTGAAATGTTCGGCGGGGTGCCTTTCCCGCTCGAGCTTTCGGGTCTGCCGGCGCTCACCGCCAGCCAGTATGTGCCGTTCCTGCTGCTCGGGCTGCTCGGCGGTGCCGCCTCGATCGCCATCATGCATCTGGTGACGCTGATCGAGCGCGGTTTCGCCAGGCTGTCGATCGATGCGTCGCTGCGCCCCGTCATTGGCGGCGTCATCGTTGGCTTGTTGGGGCTGATCACGCCGCAAGTGCTGTCCAGCGGCCATGGCGCGCTGCATCGCGAATTCTCGATGAATTACGGGCTGGCCGTGGTGGCCAGCGTCTTCGTGCTCAAGCTGGCGGCGTCGGCGGTCTCGCTG
>NZ_RZQA01001660.1:0-435 GCF_004022915.1 Mesorhizobium sp. M7A.F.Ca.US.006.04.2.1 | reverse complement strand
TACTGGTTGTAGCCGAGTGCCTCATAGTTCTTCAGCCGGGCGATGACCTCATCGGCCTCGCCGATCACCAGGTTCTGCCTGATCTTGTCGGGCGCGTATTGCGGCATGGCCGCGATCTCGTCCGGCGTCAGCGGCTCCAATATGCCTTGATGCACTGGTTTCTTGTTCTGGAACCAGGCGCCGAACTGGCAATAGAAAGTCGACAGGTCCTGCGTCAGGCGATCTGCGTCAGCCGCGTCGTCGGCAACGAAGGTGTGCATCAAAAGCATGATTTCCGGTCGTTCGATCTCGGGATGCGCGGCGCAGGCGGCGTTGAAGCGCTGCATCAGGCTCGTCACCTCGTCATCGCCGGAAGCCAGCGGCGTTACCTGGACCTTGCATCCGTTGGCGACGGCGAAATCGTGCGAGTTCGGGTCGCGGGCCGCCACCCAGATC
>NZ_RZQA01000165.1:0-9203 GCF_004022915.1 Mesorhizobium sp. M7A.F.Ca.US.006.04.2.1 | reverse complement strand
GTGCTGGCACTCGCCGTGCCGGCCGTCGGCTTCGGCGAGAAGCCGACACTGATCGCGCTGTTTCTCTATGGCCTGCTGCCGATCTTCGAGAACGCGCTGACCGGCCTGACGACGCTACCTGCCAACGTCGTCGAGGCGGCGCGCGGCGCCGGCATGACCGGTTGGCAAAGGCTCACCAAGGTCGAGCTGCCGCTCAGCGCCCCGATCATTCTCGGCGGCATCAGGCTGTCGGTGGTGATCAGCCTTGCCACGGCGACCATCGGTTCGACCGTGGCAGCCAAAACGCTGGGCGAAGTGATCATCGCCGGGTTGTTATCCAACAATCTCGCCTTCATCCTGCAGGGCGGCCTGATCGTGGCAGCCCTTGCCGTGCTGATCTATGACGGCCTGTCGGCCATAGAGCGCTACACGGCGCGCCGGATGGGCCGGGAGGCAGAGTAGCCACGCCCTGCGTCAGGGCTAATTTCAATCGATCTAATCGCAGGGTGCTGACGGCAGCCGCCGCCTGGTCCCAACCATTTGGGCGAAAGCCGGGCAAAAACCGAACAATATCTTGACGTTCGCAGCCCTGTTTCGCATACACCGCTGCGAAGAGGCGGATTCCGTGCTCGGAATCCGGTCTTTGTCTCAACGGCCCAGGGAGGGGTTCTTTTGGGCCATCAATCGAGGAAAATCCGGCAATGACAATTATTTCCGCCGTCATCGCCTGCGGCCTGCTTTCAATCCTTTACGCCATCTGGGCGACACGTTCGGTCCTTGCGGCCGATCAGGGCAATGCACGCATGCAGGAAATCTCCGCGGCTATCCGCGAGGGCGCACAAGCCTATCTGGCGCGTCAGTACACCACCATCGCCATCGTTGGCGTCGTCGTCCTCGTGCTCGCCTGGTGGTTGCTGTCCATCACCGCCGCGATCGGCTTCCTGATCGGAGCGGTGCTTTCAGGCGCCGCCGGCTTCATCGGCATGCATGTCTCCGTTCGCGCCAACGTTCGCACGGCGCAGGCCGCATCGAACAGTCTCGCTGCCGGCCTCGACATCGCGTTCAAATCGGGCGCCATCACCGGCATGCTGGTTGCTGGCCTCGCCTTGCTCGGCGTGTCGATCTACTACCTCATCCTGACCCACTTCATGGGCCTCCAGCCCAATGACCGCATCGTCATCGACTCGCTGGTCTCGCTCGGCTTCGGCGCATCGCTGATCTCGATCTTCGCTCGTCTCGGCGGCGGCATCTTCACCAAAGGCGCCGACGTCGGTGGCGATCTCGTCGGCAAGGTCGAAGCCGGTATTCCCGAAGACGATCCGCGCAACCCGGCCACGATCGCCGACAATGTCGGCGACAATGTCGGCGACTGCGCCGGCATGGCCGCTGACCTGTTCGAAACCTATGCGGTGACTGTCGTCGCCACCATGGTTCTGGCTGCCATCTTCTTTGGCGGGACCGCCGTGTTGGGTGCGGCCATGCTTTATCCGCTCGCCATCTGCGGCGCCTGCATCCTGACCTCGATCGTCGGCACCTTCTTCGTCAAGCTCGGTTCCAACGGCTCGATCATGGGCGCACTCTACAAGGGCCTGATCGTCACTGGCCTGCTGTCCATCGTCGGCCTCGGCGTCGCCACCCAGGTGACGCTCGGCTGGGGTGAGGTCGGCACGGTCGCCGGCATGGTCATCACCGGCAAGAACCTGTTCATCTGCGGCCTGATCGGCCTCGTGGTGACCGGTCTCATCGTGGTCATCACCGAATACTACACCGGCACCAACAAGCGCCCGGTCAATTCCATCGCCCAGGCGTCGGTCACCGGTCACGGCACCAACGTCATCCAGGGCCTCGCGGTCTCGCTGGAATCGACGGCGCTGCCGGCGATCGTCATCGTCGGCGGCATCATCTCGACCTATCAGCTTGCCGGCCTCTTCGGTACGGCGATCGCGGTCACGACGATGCTCGGCCTTGCCGGCATGATCGTTGCGCTCGATGCCTTCGGCCCGGTCACCGACAATGCCGGCGGCATCGCCGAAATGGCCGGCCTGCCCAAGGAAGTGCGCCACTCCACCGACGCGCTCGACGCGGTCGGCAACACCACCAAGGCGGTGACCAAGGGCTACGCCATCGGCTCCGCTGGTCTCGGCGCATTGGTGCTGTTTGCCGCGTACTCGAACGACCTGAAGTTCTTCGCCGCCAATGGCGACAAATATCCCTACTTCCAGGGCATGGGCGAGATCTCCTTCGATCTCTCCAACCCATACGTCGTCGCCGGCCTGATCTTCGGCGGGCTGATCCCGTATCTGTTCGGCGGCATCGCCATGACGGCCGTCGGCCGTGCGGCGGGCGCCATCGTCGAGGAGGTGCGCAAGCAGTTCCGCGAGGATCCGGGCATCATGGCCGGCACCTCGAAGCCGAACTACGCCCGCGCGGTCGACCTTCTGACCAAGGCGGCAATCAGGGAAATGATCATCCCGTCGCTGCTGCCGGTGCTGGCGCCGCTCGTCGTCTATTTCGGCGTGCTGCTCATCTCGGGCTCGAAGGCGTCCGCCTTTGCAGCGCTGGGTGCCTCGCTGCTCGGCGTCATCGTCAACGGCCTGTTCGTCGCCATCTCGATGACCTCTGGCGGCGGCGCCTGGGACAACGCCAAGAAGTCCTTCGAAGACGGCTTTGTCGACAAGGACGGCGTCAAGCATCTCAAGGGTTCCGAGGCGCACAAGGCTTCGGTGACCGGTGACACGGTCGGCGATCCCTACAAGGACACCGCTGGCCCCGCCGTCAACCCGGCGATCAAGATCACCAACATCGTCGCGCTCCTGCTGCTGGCCGTGCTCGCGCACGGCTGATCTAGGCTTCAGCCCGAAACAACCCGCGGGAGCGATCCCGCGGGTTTTTTGTTGAGCAATGCCATGTCGACGCGTCAACAAGCCGATCTCTTGCATACGGTAAATGCGCCGGTATCTCATCTACCGGCTTGGGTTTCGACGGCTTAAGCATCGCCGGCAAACATACGGGGATCTTGCCCTGATCGAGGCCACAACAAAAACCCGCAGGATCGCTCCCGCGGGTTTTTGGTCGCCTGAGATGATGAGGCTCCCGGAATGGAAGCCGAAAGGAATTAGGCGCCGCCGCCCGGAATGCTGGGTGCCAGCTTGCTGGCACCGTTGATGATCTGGCTGAGGAAGTTCTGGTCCTTGCCGCCGGTCGGTGTGGTGCGTGAGATGAAGTCGAACATCTTGCCGTCCTTCATCCCGTAATTGGCGATCTGGGTGACGCGGCCATCGGCGCCGAAATAGACCGCCAGCACATGCTGATCAATGAGCCGTGGCTTGTCGAAGGCGACGTAGCGCTTGCGCGTCTGCGAAATGTAATAGAAGGCCTCGTTGTCGAAGGTCGCGGTCGTCGACGGCGTGCCGAGCGCCAGAAGCACCTGCTCGCGGCTCGAACCGACCGGCACCAGGTCGATTGCCTGCTGGTCTATGACGTAACCTTGCGTCAGCGTCTCACTCGGGCTGAGGTCGCCGATCATCTTGGAGGTGTGGCAGGCCGATAGTGCCGAAACGATCATCAGCAGCGAGATCGCGCCGGCGGGCCTGGACGAGAAGGTCGACTTGAAATTCAGCGCGCGCAACAACAACTCCATTAGCTGGCCGCAACTTGCGCTGGGCCGCGAAACCGGTAAACCAGCTTGCTTGCCGATGCAACAAGCCCACTTCAACAAACGGTCCCCAGGAGACCATCCCCAATGTTCCAGCGCTTTTTTGGCCGCGAACGCTACGCCAACCGCGCTATCACCGAGGCGCTTTACGCACAAATCGTGGCGGCGGCGCGGCAGACGGTGTTTTATTCCCACTGGAATGTGCCAGACACGCCGCTTGGCCGTTTCGAGATGCTGTCGCTGCACATGTTCCTGTTCCAGCACAGGTTGCGCGGTGAGAGCGGTGCGGCGCAAGAGGTCGCCCAGGTGCTGATCGACGAGTTCTTCCTCGACGTCGACCATTCGTTGCGGGAATTGGGCATTGGCGACGTTGGCGTGCCCAAACGCATGAAAAAGCTGGCAAAGATGTTTTATGGCCGAACCGCTGCCTATGACGATGCCCTGGAAAGAAACGACCATGAAGCGCTGACCGCGGCTCTTGCCCGCAATGTCCGGCCCGACGCGGGCGCCTGGCTGGAGGCATCGCTGCTGGCCAACTATGTTACCGACGCGCGCAATCATCTGGCCGCGCAGACATCCGAATCGATTGTCTCCGGCACGCTGACCTTTCCCGCCGCCAAGGAGGTTGAACAATGAAGCATGTGGACCCGCAAAGCCCGGTCTCCTTCCGTGCAAACATCACGCGCCTGCCGCAAAAGGGCCTGCCGCTGGTTATCGAAGCCGATGCCGCACAGCGTGCGGCACTGGCCGAGGAGCACGGGTTGATTTCGGTCGAATCCTATCGCGCCGAGCTTCTGGTCGCGTCGTGGAAGCGCAATGGCGTGAAGATAAGCGGTCGTGTCGAAGCCGACATCACCCAGGCCTGCATCGTCACGCTCGAGCCTGTCGAAGCGCATATCGACGAACCGGTCGAAGCGCTTCTGCTGCCCGAGGATTCCAAGCTTGGACGGCAGGGTTTCGATGGTGGCGGCGAGATCCTGCTCGACGCGGAAGGCCCTGACAGTCCAGAGACATTTTCCGGTGACACGATCGATGTCGGGGCACTCGCCGAACAGTATTTCGGGCTCGCCATCGACCCCTATCCGCGTAAGCAGGGCGCATCGCTCAACGCCGGCAGCGAGACCGAACCGGCGGAGAATGAATTTCAGCAAAAACTGCGATCCTTGCTGGGAAAATCCTGAAAAGCTCGCCCGCGACGGAAAAGTCGGTTGTGTGGCAGCCCAAAACCGTTATTTTCGCCGAACCTTCGCGGTCGCTAAACGACCTGCCGCCTAACCGTGAGACAAATACCGCGTGATCAGGATTTCCATCGATGCCATGGGCGGCGATCACGGACCAGCCGTGGTCATTCCAGCGCTCATGACGGTCGCGACCCGTCGTCCCGACATCCGCTTCGTCATCTTCGGGCGTGAGGAGGTCGTGCGCCCGGAGCTCGCCAAATTTCCCAAGCTTGCCGAGATCAGCGAATTCTTCCATTGCGAAATTGCGGTCAGGATGGACGACAAGCCGAGCCAGGCGCTGCGCCACGGCCGCTGGAAGTCATCGATGTGGAAGGCCGTCGAAGCGGTCAAGGCCGGCACGGCCGACGCCTGCATTTCCGCGGGCAACACCGGTGCGCTGATGGCGATGTCGAAATTCTGCCTGCGCACCATGGCCACCATCGATCGCCCGGCGATCGCAGCCCTTTGGCCGACATTGCGCGGCGAAAGCGTGGTGCTGGACGTCGGCGCGACCATTGGGGCCGATGCGCAACAGCTCATCGATTTTGCCATTCTCGGCACCGGCATGGCGCGCTCGGTCTTCGGCATAGCCCGGCCCAGCGTCGGCCTGCTCAATGTCGGCGTCGAGGAGATCAAAGGCCAGGAAGAGGTCAAGGAGGCGGGGCGCATGCTGCGCGAAGCCAACATGGCCTCGATGAACTATCACGGTTTCGTCGAGGGCGACGATATCGGCAAGGGCACGGTCGACGTTGTGGTGACCGAGGGCTTCGCCGGCAACATCGCTCTGAAGACCGCGGAAGGCACGGCGCGCCAGATAGCGGGTTATCTGCGCGCCGCGATGAGCCGCACCCTGATGGCCAGGATCGGCTACGTCTTCGCTAAGGGCGCCTTCAACCGCTTGCGCGAAAAGATGGATGTCGGCCGCTCCAATGGCGGCGTTTTCCTGGGGCTGAGCGGGATCGTCGTCAAAAGCCATGGCGGTGCTGATTCTGACGGGTTCGCCGCCGCGATCGAACTCGGCTATGACATGGTCCGCAACAACCTCCTCGACCGTATCGAGGCCGATCTGGACCTGTTTCATGCGCGCAACCCGCGCGCCCTGTCATCTAGGAAATCCGACGTCGTCACCGACGCAAAGGAATAGGAAAGAACTTTGATCAGATCAGTCGTGCGCGGCACGGGCGCCGCGCTGCCCCGCCGAATCATGAAGAATGCCGATTTCGAAGGCATGGTCGAGACCTCCGACGAGTGGATCGCCCAGCGCACCGGCATTCGCCAGCGCCACATCGCGGGCGATGACGAGACGACGGCTTCGCTGGGGGAAGCGGCGGCACGTGCCGCACTTGCCAATGCGGGCCTCACGCCCGCCGACATCGATCTGATCGTGCTGGCGACCTCGACGCCCAACAACACGTTTCCGGCCACCGCCGTCGAGATCCAGAACCGGCTCGGTATGCATCACGGCTTTGCCTTCGACATGCAGGCGGTCTGTTCGGGTTTCGTCTATGCCGTGACCACCGCCGATCTCTACATCCGCGGCGGCCTGGCCAAGCGTGTCCTGGTGATCGGGTCCGAAACATTCTCGCGCATTCTCGACTGGAGCGACCGGTCGACCTGTGTGCTGTTCGGCGACGGCGCCGGTGCCATGATCCTGGAAGCGGGCGAGGGCGCGGGCACGATCGCCGACCATGGCGTTCTGGCGGCCAGCCTGCGCTCCGACGGCACGCACAAGGACAAGCTTTTTGTCGATGGCGGGCCGTCGACGACGGGTACGGTCGGCCATCTCCGGATGGAGGGCCGCGAAGTCTTCAAGCACGCGGTCGGCATGATCACCGACGTCATCGAGGCGACGTTTGCGCAAGCCGGTATCTCAGCCGAGGATCTCGATTGGTTCGTGCCGCACCAGGCCAATAAACGAATTATTGACGCTTCCGCCAAGAAGCTCGGGATAGCTGAGCAAAAGGTGGTGGTTACGGTCGATTTGCACGGTAACACCTCGGCTGCTTCCGTGCCGTTGGCGCTGTCGGTGGCCGTTGCCGACGGCCGCATCAAGAAGGGCGATCTCGTCCTCCTGGAAGCGATGGGTGGCGGCTTCACCTGGGGCGCTGTCCTGGTTCGCTGGTAAGTGCCGAACGGTCCAGTTTCGGTCCTTGACCTTGACGGATCAATTACTTAGGCTCTGCCGTTGTTGTGCCGAATTTTATGTTTTGAGCTGATGGGACGGTCGCATGGGGGGAAAGACACTTACGCGCGCCGACCTTGCCGAGGCAGTTTACCGGAAGGTCGGCCTGTCGCGCACTGAATCGGCCGAACTCGTCGAAGCGGTGCTGGATGAAATCTGCGAAGCCATCGTGCGCGGCGAAACGGTGAAGCTGTCGTCCTTCGCGACATTCCACGTCCGCTCCAAGAACGAGCGTATCGGCCGCAATCCCAAGACCGGCGAGGAAGTGCCGATCCTGCCGCGTCGGGTGATGACCTTCAAGTCGTCCAACGTGCTGAAGAGCCGTATCTTGCGCTCCCATCAGAGCGGCAAGGCCAAAAGCGGCAAGTAATCCTACTGCGCGGTTGAAAACCGCCGCCGCCATGACGCCGGGCTTGAATATTGCTTCATAAACCGCTGAAATAAGCCCCGATTCGGCAGCTAGGCCGGATCATCGTCCAGCGTGAGGATTCGCCCATGGACAAGAGCCCCGACGCCTTTCGTACCATCAGCGAGGTCGCCGAAGATCTCGATTTGCCGCAGCATGTGCTGCGCTTCTGGGAAACGCGTTTCAACCAGATCAAGCCGATGAAGCGCGGCGGCGGCCGTCGTTACTACCGGCCGCAGGATGTCGAGCTGATCAAGGGCATCCGCCACATGCTCTACGACCAGGGCTACACCATCAAGGGCGTGCAGAAGCTGTTGCGCGAGAACGGCAACCATTTCCTGGTTGCCATCGGCAATGGCGACATGGCCGCCGTCGAGGCGATCTCGCAGCGAAGGCAGGCTGACCAGGTGCCGCTGACGCCGGCGGCCCAGCCGCGCAGCATGGACGACGAACTGGTCGGCCAGCCGCGCGTCAAACCCAGCCGTCGCTTTTTCGGCCTGGGCAAGAGCGACGAGGACGGTCCGGTGCAGCCGGATGCATCGAAACTCTCGCGCGACAACAGGGCCTTGCTGCAGGAGGCGCTGTTCGACCTCCTGGAATGCAAGCGCCTGCTTGATCAGGTGCGCTGACCGCAGCCCGACGCGATAGTTCGAAACCGGAACCCGTCTTCCGGTGAGGCGTTACGTTTCCTTCTGCAAGTGAAGGAAACACATCATGGCATCATTTTCGACCCTCTCGGACATCGATCTCGACAGGCAGGTCGCGGCTCTCACCAAAGAACTGGCCAGCTTGAAGAGGGCTGTGGCAAGGCGAGGCGGCGCCTACTACGAGGACGGTCGCGATGCAGCCTTCGACACCTATTCCGATCTTGCGGGGCGTCTGCGCGACGCCATGCCGGCACTGCGCAAACAGGGCAGGGTGATCGAGAGGTCGGCCCGCGACCATCCGGCGGCTGCCGCTGCTGTCGGCCTTGTGGTGCTCGGTCTTGTCGCCAGTCTGCTGTTCAGCCGGCGCTGAGGCGGTGCTTCTGATGGTGGAGATAGCTGGCGCCGTCATTCGACGAACTTGGTGCGCCCAAATCGTGTCGAGCTGACGCGCCGCAATGCCAAGGGACGACCGGCCTTGGACAGGGAAGCCAAGGCCGGTCTTCTCGGTGGCAGTCTGCGGTGCTTAGGCCTTGTTTCCGATCACATGGTGGTGGTGGCGGTGATGATGGTGATGGCGGACATGGTGGCGATGATGATGGTGGTGACGATGATGCTTTGCCATCGGCGCCGCATCCGCACTCGTCGCACCGATGACGGGCACCGTGAAAGCCAATGCAACTGCAAGCCCGAGGGCCGAGAGGAGGGACTTCTTCATGGATCGTTTCCTTTTGTTTCGCGGGCGCATATGGATCGGGGCGATAGCCCGCCCGCCGCGAATGGAATTACGCGCCTGAATTTTTTCGTCAGTATTTCCCGATTGTAGAATTTTGTTTCTGGACTGTTTCTGCCCAATCCAGCCTCCCGCCACCATGCACGGCAAGATCGAGAGGCGGCCATTGGCCGCCTGTCCGACTACATCGGCGGCACGACGCCGTTGGTTCCGACCACGACGCGGCTGGCGCTGAGTGCGCCGTCACTGCCCCGCTCAGCGGTGACAAAGACCGTCGCACCCGGCTTGAGGTCGGTCGGCGTCGCCGGCGCGAAGGTGACGACAGGGGTGGTGTCGGAATCGAAATCTTCTTGGTCTGGCCATTGTCATAGGTCAGCGTGACGG
>NZ_RZQA01001659.1:0-437 GCF_004022915.1 Mesorhizobium sp. M7A.F.Ca.US.006.04.2.1 | reverse complement strand
GCTCCGCTGTCGGCATCGACGACCTTGAGCTTCTCGAAACGGACATCGCCGCCAGTGATATTCGTCACTGCCAGTTCGTAGACGATGTGACGCCTGCCGTCCGAGCCTGGAATCACATGCGGGGGAGCGATGATCTCCGCAACGAGTGGCGTGAGCTTCGGATTGTCGCTGGCAGCGTGCACCCCGGATGGAAATGTTGCCAACAACAGCACAAAGGTCGAAAGGAGCCAAATTGGAACCCGCATTCGAACGCGCCTCCTCTGCACACGCTGACTTTGCGACGCGAGGGTACGACAATGAAGGCCGGGAGCCAAGGTGGCGTGCGGCACATGGAAGATTCGCCGAACCTGGCGCAACCGCGGCCTCAAGTGTTATCGTTTGCATGTCTGGTTTACGGGAACTTTGCGGGCCTCTGATGACAGTTCAAATCAGCCGGC
>NZ_RZQA01001658.1:0-439 GCF_004022915.1 Mesorhizobium sp. M7A.F.Ca.US.006.04.2.1 | reverse complement strand
GCCATTGCCGGGGCAGGCATTACCGACCTGTCGGCGGTCTTCCTCGACCGCACGACGCCGAGCTACACGGCGCTGATCGACAGCGAAGGCGAGCTGATCGTCGGCTTTGCCGACATGGCGCTCTATGATTTGGCGTTTCCCAAGCAGATCAGGCGCTCCAGGGTGCGGGAGGTGATCGCCGCCGCAGATGCCGTCTTCTGCGACGCCAATCTTCCGACGACGGCGCTGGAACGGCTGGTCGCGCTCGCCGCGGGCAAGCCGGTTTTCGCGATTGCCATTTCGCCGGCCAAGGTGGTGCGGTTGCTACCGGTGCTGAAGGAGCTTTCGCTGGTCTTCATGAACCGGCGCGAGGCCATGGCGCTGGCCGGCGTCGCCGCGAATGCCACGGAGCGCGAGGTGGTCGACGGGTTGCGATGCAGCGGCCTCGTCAGCGGCGTGG
>NZ_RZQA01001657.1:0-440 GCF_004022915.1 Mesorhizobium sp. M7A.F.Ca.US.006.04.2.1 | reverse complement strand
TCCTGGGCCTTGGCGAGGACGGCATCCACCCGGGTCCTGGCGTCTGCTTCCGAAAGCCCCGTGCGAACGGCGACCAACTGCGACAGATAGGTTTTGTCGTCTGCGGAAACCTCGCCTGCCGCGGCGCCGGCGATCAGGATGCGCGAAGCCTGCCCAACCGCGGCCGCATCGCTGTCCGGATTGGCGGCCGCGAGCTTGCCCGGATCGGCCGGACGGAACAGTGAATCCACCAGGTAGGATGTCGCATTGTCGGCCGACGCGCTGCCGGCATTGGCCGAAGCCCCCGCCGATGCGCCCATGGCCGCACCAGACGCGATGGTGGACACCGCCTGCACGCCCGAGCCTATGGCAGCGGAAAGCGCGGAGCCAAGCACGCCGACGACGAGCAGTGTGGCCAACGCCCAGGCAAGAAAGCCATGGGCGGTATCACGGAAATACAC
>NZ_RZQA01001656.1:0-444 GCF_004022915.1 Mesorhizobium sp. M7A.F.Ca.US.006.04.2.1 | reverse complement strand
CGATGAACCTGCTCAAGGGCACCATGCGCAAGGGCGACAAGCCAGGGGTCGACATCGCAGGCACGCTGTTCCCGATCGGATCGGGCAATGCCGCGCAGGACGGTCAAGCGGTCGTCTATGGCGTCCGACCGGAGCACCTCGAGATCCATCCCGACGGGGTGCCGGCGAAGATTTCGGTGGTCGAGCCGACCGGCTCGGAAACGCTGGTGTTCCTGCGCTTCGGCGAAGGCGAGATGGTGGCGCTGTTTCGCGAGCGCCACGACTTCAAGCCGGGCGATACGCTGAAGCTGAAGCCAAGGCTCGACCAGATCCATCTTTTCGACGCAGAGACCGGCAAGCGTCTCTGATCTCAACTCACGAGGAATACCATGCTCAAAGGCATCAACCCGCTGCTCAATGCCGACGTGCTGCAGGCATTGCGGGCAATGGGGCATGGCGATGATC
>NZ_RZQA01001655.1:0-445 GCF_004022915.1 Mesorhizobium sp. M7A.F.Ca.US.006.04.2.1 | reverse complement strand
CCGCTTCTACCAGGCGCGCTGCGTAGCGGGCCATGGTGTCGATCTCGAGGTTCACCCTGTCGCCGACCTTGCGCTCGCCCCAGGTGGTCACGGTCAGCGAGTGGTGGATCAAAAGCACGTCGAAGCGCGCGCCTTCGATCTTGTTGACGGTGAGCGAGGTGCCGTCGAGCGCGACCGATCCCTTGGGCGCAATGAACTTCGCCAGGTCGCGCGGCGCCTCCAGCGTGAAGCGCACGGCATCGCCCTCATCCTTGCGCTCGATGATCTCGGCCATGCCGTCGACATGGCCCGAAACGATGTGGCCGCCGAGTTCGTCGCCGATCTTCAGCGCCTGCTCCAGATTGACTTTGGTGCCGGATTTCCAGCCCGAGGCCGTGGTCAGCCGCAAGGCTTCCTCCCATGCTTCAACCTCGAACCAGCGTGCATTCGAAACGCTGTCGGGTCA
>NZ_RZQA01001654.1:0-445 GCF_004022915.1 Mesorhizobium sp. M7A.F.Ca.US.006.04.2.1 | reverse complement strand
GCACAACGTACGACTACGGCCGAAGTTGCGAGGCGGCCGCTTTGATTTTAAGGAACCCCGACTTCGGGCAAGCGGTCGCAAAAATGGAGACAGCGGCGCACGTGCTGAAATGGAACAATCAAGCGCGCAAGTTGGCACGATGGCGGGATTTTGAACGAAGCACTCCTCTCCTCGCTATCGACTCCAGTCGGGTAAGGCCTGCTCCGAGCCACGGTTCTTGCACGGCGTCCGAACGAACTGCGCTCGGATGCTTTACAGCCGCCAACAGGCTGCGCGGTCGCGTCGTTTTTCGCCGCTTAATGGCACAGCGATGGCGAAGGTGGCGGACGAGCCTTAAGCACCAGCTTACGAGTATGCGTGCCTCGCTGGCGAGCTTGCCCACATTCGAACTAGAGACGCTGCCGCGATACGTGCGGGCAGCAGATAGCCTGACACACAGGAAGCG
>NZ_RZQA01001653.1:0-448 GCF_004022915.1 Mesorhizobium sp. M7A.F.Ca.US.006.04.2.1 | reverse complement strand
ATCAACCCCGCCGGCCTTGGCCTGCTGCCGGTGAAATACGGCTCGCCCGGTGTGCCGATGCCCGGCTACGACATCCGCGTTCTCGACGATGCTGGCCATGAGGTGCAGCGCGGCACGCTGGGCAATGTGGTGATCAAACTGCCGCTGCCGGCCGGCTGCCTGCCAACGCTGTGGAATGCCGATCAACGGTTCCGCCAGGCCTATCTCGACGAGTTCCCCGGCTTCTACAAGACGGCGGATGCCGGCATGGTCGACGAGGACGGCTATCTCTACGTCATGGCCCGCACCGACGACATCATCAATGTCGCCGGCCACCGCCTGTCGACCGGCGCCATGGAAGAGGTGCTTTCGGCCCATCCCGATGTCGCCGAATGCGCGGTCATCGGCATTGCCGACGCCATGAAGGGCCAGGTTCCGCTGGGCTTCGTGGTGCTGAATGCGGGTGTGA
>NZ_RZQA01001652.1:0-450 GCF_004022915.1 Mesorhizobium sp. M7A.F.Ca.US.006.04.2.1 | reverse complement strand
GCCATCACGCCTTTATCCAGCCGAACTCGCCGGCGGAATAGGTGCCGTCGGTCTCGGCGCGCTGGATGGCGTGCCGCAGCAGGCTGGCGACTTCGTTGACCGCGCTGAGATGCGCCAGGATCGCCGCTTCGTTCTTCGCCAGCTTCTGGCGCAGCCGGGTCAGGCCCTCGCGGTGCTGCTCGAGGAATTCGGCTTCGCTGCCGCCCTTCATGGCGCGGGTCAACTCGTAGAGGTAGCGGCTCTTGCGGGCGTTCGATGCCTTGAGATCATAGTTGGTGGCGTTGCGGATGCCTGCCGTCTCTTCCTCGACCACTTCCTCGATGCGGCCGATGATGGCGGCGAGATTGCCGGGCCGCGCGAACGGGATCGGCGCTTCCGATGTGGTCGTGCGTGCTGGCAGGTTGGGGGTGGATTCCGAAAAGTCGGCCATGGCGTTTCCCAGTTTAGATC
>NZ_RZQA01001651.1:0-456 GCF_004022915.1 Mesorhizobium sp. M7A.F.Ca.US.006.04.2.1 | reverse complement strand
GGCGCGCTGGATCGCGTCGCCTTGCGCGAAGACCCGCCGGCGCTGGCGCTGCGCGGCATTGCCATGGCGCAGCTCGGCGATCTCGATCGCGCCAAGGCGCTGCTGCGGCGTGCCGCGCGCGGCTTCGGCCCGAAAGAGGCGGTAGCGCGTGCCAGATGCGTCGTTGCCGAGGCCGAGATCGCGCTGGTCTCGCGGGATCTCGGCTGGCCGGCCAAGGCTTTAGATGCGGCGCGGGCGACGCTGGAAAAGCGTGGCGACCGGCTGAACGCAGCGCATGCCGGCCACCTCAAGGTGCGGCGCCTGCTATTGATCGGCCGTCTCGACGAGGCCGAAGACGTGCTGGCGGGGCTCGACCCGGCACCGCTTCCGCCGGCCTCGCGCGCCGCCCACGAACTGGCCGTCGCCGGCATCGCGATGCGGCGCCTCAAGACGAAGCCGGCGCGCAGGGCGTTGGAG
>NZ_RZQA01001650.1:0-456 GCF_004022915.1 Mesorhizobium sp. M7A.F.Ca.US.006.04.2.1 | reverse complement strand
CTGGAAGATCGATCCGGAGCCGACGATCGGGCCGAAGACCGACGAGGCGCGTTTCCGCGCCTATGGCGACAAGGGCGTTCTGGCGCTGATCTGCGATTCGACCAATGCGCTGCGCGAAGGCGAGTCGCCTTCGGAAGTGGCTGTGGGCGAGGGCCTCAAGGGCGTCATCCAGGCTGCCAAGGGCCGCGTCGCCGTCACTACGTTCTCCTCCAATGTCGGACGCATCGTCTCGATCGCCAAAGCGGCCCGCGATGCCGGACGCCAGTGCCTGGTGCTTGGCCGTTCGCTGAAGCGGGTCATCGATGTGGCCGGCGAACTTGGCTACATGGACGGTCTGCCGGAGTTCATCGCCGAGGAGGATTTTGGTTTCATCCCGCGCGAAAACCTGGTCATCATCTGCACCGGCAGCCAGGGCGAGCCGCTGGCCGCACTGGCCAAGCTGTCGCGCGAAGAGAT
>NZ_RZQA01000164.1:0-9203 GCF_004022915.1 Mesorhizobium sp. M7A.F.Ca.US.006.04.2.1 | reverse complement strand
GCGTCGGCAATGCCAAGCGAGAAGGAGCGGCCACGCCAACCGCTGGTGGCGACGCCGCGAACGCCATCTTCCGCGCGGATCGTGATCCGGTCGGCCATGCCGTTGCCGGTACCGGCTACCGCCAGACCCATCGACTGGCCCTTGCCGATATGGAGCGCGCAGTCGCCGCCATTGTTGACATAGGCGCGCTCGATCTTGCGACCGGCAAGCAATGCGGCGAGCATTTCGTCGGCTACCGATCCCGCGACGGCCGCCATCGGAGTTATAAAGCATTCCGCCAGGGGCATGACGGCTGCCTCCATGCGGCGCGCCGTCGGGCCGGCGAAGGTGCGCGGCGCCAGGAAAAACGCCGGCAGCCGCAATTCGGGGAGTTCCTCGACCAGCTCCACCAGGATCGTCTGGAACCGCGCTATGGCCTGTTCATAGGCTCGGCGGCATTCATCCGCCTCACCAAAAACCTCGACGATCAGGTCGATCGGCCCGTGGTTGAGATGCAGCCGCTTGCCGTCCTGCAGCCAATGGGCTTGCGGGCCTTGCATCACCCGGCCCCGTTCGAGCCGGCACGACGTAGCTGCGCGAGTGGCGGCCATGGATTGTTGGCTTCGGCGCCTGTGCCGCGGCGCGGATTCAGGTACTCACCGCCTTTTGCGACAATATCCTCGACGCTGCGGATCTCCGCCTCGTACCCGCCGAGCCTGACATAGTCGTCGCGGCGCAGCGTGAATTCGATCGGCGCCACCAGCGCCGGTGTAGGCACATAGCCGAAGGCGCCTTCCGGCACCCGTGTGACATCGACCATCAGCGTGATGCCGCCGCCCGGCCAGACATAGACCGGCGCACCGCCGACCGTGACATAGGTGGTCAGGCCCTGAACCGAGCGGGTGAGATTGACCGGGTTTTCGGTGACGCCGGCGCGCAGCGAACCGCCGGCGCCGCCGATGAACAGCACCGTGCACAAAGCCGGCTCGCAATTGTCCTCGATCAGGCCGACCGATTTTTGCAGCCGTTCCGGAAACGGTTTTTGCACCGGCTTCAACTCGTCGTCGAGCTCGTAATAGGCGAATTGCTCGCCGGTGGTCGAAACCATCAGCAGCGACAGGCCCGGCCGCGCACCCTTCTTGGCGTTCCACTCGCCAAGGATCGACAGCGGGTCTGAAATGCTGGTGCCGCCCCAGCCGAGGCCTGGCTCAGACACCTTGAAATAGCGGCCCGGCGTCGAACGGCGGCCGAGGATCTTTATCCCTGTGTCCTGCCAGCCCAGCACCTTGCCGGCCTGATGCTCGGAAACGACGCCGGTGATGTGGTCGTCGACCACCACCACCTCGTCGACAAGGCCGCGCCATTGCGTGGCGAACATGCCGATGGTCGCCGAGCCGCAGCCGACGCGCATGCGATGTTCCTGCTTGCCGTCGATGACAGGCGCTTTGCCGGCTTCGACTGTTATGGCGGCGCCGCCGTCGATGGCCAGTTCCACCGGCTTGCGGTTGCACAGATTGAGCAGCGCGTCGCAGGTGGCGCGTCCTTCGGCCTTCGAGCCGCCGGTCAGATGATGCACGCCGCCCAGCGACAGCATCTGCGAGCCATACTCGCCCGTCGTGACATGGCCGATTGCCTCGCCTTGCGATCGCACAATAGCCGTCTCGGGTCCGATATGCCGGTCGGTGTCGATCTTCACCTTGACGCCGCAGTACGAAAAAATGCCTTCCGTGACGACGGTGACGAGATCGACGCCTTCGACTTCCTGGCTGACGATGAACGGCGCCGGCTTGTAGTCGGGATAGGTGGTGCCGGCGCCGATTGCGGTGACGAAGCGGCGGCCGGTGTTGACCAGTTCGCCGTCCCATTGTTCGCCCTCCGCGACGAAGGGCACGATTGCCGCGCCGGCCTCGGCCGCATGGTCGAGGATGGTCAGCGGGTCCATCCGCACGATCCTGCCGCCGACATTGCCGTAGCGGTCGCAGGCGCCGGTGCGACCATCAGCGATGTAGCACATCACCGGACAGGCATCGCAGCGGATCTTCTCCGCCACCAGCTTCTCGCCGGGATCATGGGTCTCGAAGCGTTCGGCAAGCTCGCTCATCGGCGTGCTTCCTTTTCGCGGATGCCATCTTTTTCGCGGATGCCAGCGCGGATACGCGTCGGCGTCGCCGGAACCTTGGTGATCAGAACGCCGGTGGCGTGGCGGATGGCGTTGAGGATTGCCGGCGCCGTCGGGATCAGCACATGCTCGCCCAAACCCTTGGCCCCAAAGGGTCCTTCCGGATCCGGAACTTCTATCAGGATGGTCTCGATCGGCGGCACGTCGCCAATGGTCGGGATGAGATAATCGTGCAGATTCTCCGTGCGGCCGGGGATGTACTCTTCCATCAGCGCCATGCCGATGCCTTGCGCGATACCGCCTTCGATCTGGCCTTCGGCCAGCAGCGGGTTGATCGCCTTGCCCACATCATGCGCGGCGGTGATCTTGATCAGCTTCACCGTGCCGAGCTTGAGATCGACCTCCAACTCGGCAATCTGCGCGCCATAGCCGTAAACGGCGTAGGGTTTGCCCTGGCCCTTGGCATCGAGGGGCAGCGTCGGCGGGTCGTAGCTCTCCTCGGCGCGGAAGACGAAGCCCTCGGCATCCAGGTCCAACGTCGTGAGATCAATGCGGCGGGTGGCTTCGCCTTCGCGGATGACGATCGCCGGGCCGTCGAGTTGGAGAGCGGCTTTTTCCGAAACATTGGCGAAACGCAGGATCTTTTCACGCAAGGCGCGGCCGGCCTTCTCGGCCGCCTTGCCGGTGACGAAGGTCTGGCGCGAGGCCGATGTCTTGCCGGCATCGGGAGTAATTGATGTATCGGCGCTCTTCAGCTGGAATCTCTCCAGCGGCAGGCCGAGCGCGTCGGCGCAGATCTGGGCGATGACCGTGTTCGAACCCTGGCCGATATCGACCGCGCCCTGGTGCAGGATGACCGTGCCGTCGGCCGCGATGCCGACCCGAATGGTCGACGGATTGGGCAGCGAGGTGTTGCCGCAGCCATACCAGCAGGACGCGACGCCGACGCCGCGCTTTCTATCTGTGTTGCCACTGTTGAATGCCTCCGCATCGGCCGCCGCGCGCGCCCAGTGCGGCCGCAGCGATTCGAGGCATTCGGCAATGCCGACGCCGGAGTCCAGAAGCTGTCCTGTGACCGTTTCGGAGCCGTTACGAAGGCAATTCTTCAAGCGAAAATCGAGCCTGTCCATGCCGAGCTTGCCGGCCAGCTCATCATAGAGGGTCTCCTGCATGATCGTCGCTTGCGGCACGCCGAAGCCGCGGAAGGCGCCGGAGATCGGCCCATGCGTATGGATGGCGCGGCCTTCGGCGCGGTAGTTCGGCGTCGCGTAGGGTCCGGAGGCGTGCACCGGCACGCGGTTGGCCACGGTAGGGCCCCAGCTTGCATAGGCGCCGGTGTTGAAATTGCCTTCAAAAATCATGCCGGTGACAAGGCCGTCGGCATCGGCGCCGATGGTCGCCTTCATCTCGGCCGGATGGCGCTTGGTGGTCGACATCATCGATTCGGTGCGGGTGTAGGCAAGTGCCGCCGGCCGCCCTGTCTTCATCGCCACAAGGCCGATCAGCGGCTGCAGCGAGACGTCGAGCTTCGAGCCGAAACCGCCGCCGGTCGCGGTCGGCACGATGCGCACCTTGTCGACGGCAAGGCCGAGCACCTTCGCCGTCTCGTCGCGGTCCATATAGGGCGCCTGGGTGCAGGCGACGACGACCAGCGTGTCGCCGTCCACATAGGCATAGCCGGCTTCCGGTTCGATATAGGCGTGCTCGACATAGGAGGTGTCGATGACGCCGGACACCGTGAACGCTGCACCGGCAAGGGCCCCTTCCGGATCGCCGCGTTCGACGAAGCCGGAGGTCAGCAGGTTTGCCGGTCTGTTCTCATGGATGAGCTTGGCACCGCCGGCGCGCGCTTCGCAGGATTGGAGAACATGCGGCAATTCGGTCCAGCGGATCGGAAAATCCGAGAGGTCGATATCGAGCATCGCCTCGCGCTCGCCAGCGACCAACGCCACCGCCTCACCGCGAAGGCGGGCAAACCCTTCGGCCAGTGCCGGCTGGTCGGCGAAGGGGCCGATGACGCCGAAACAGTTTTTTCCCGGAATGTCGGCGGCGGTGAAGACGCAGGCGACACCGGGATGTGCCTTCGCCCAGCCATCGAGGTCACCGAAGGCGAAGCTGGCGTGGTAATGCGGAGAGCGGACCACCAGCACGGCCAGCGCATCGGCGGGGGAAGAATCGCCGCCGAATTTCTCAGCCCCGGTGACCTTCGGCACGCCGTCGAGCCGGATGGGCGAGGAACCGATCGCGTGGCCTGACCGGGGCAAGCGGAAATCCAGGCTTGCTGCCTGCAGGGAGGCATCCATCACTGCGGCAATGATCTTCCGGTAGCCGGTGCAGCGGCACAGAATTCCGCCGAGCGCGTCCTGTACCTCGACCTCGGTGGGGCTCGCCTTCTTCTCCAGCAACGCCGTCGCCGCGACCAGCAGCGCCGGCGTGCAAATCCCGCACTGCGCAGCGCCATGGGCGAGGAAAGAGGCCTGCAACGCCGACAGCCGGCCGTTGGCAAGCCCTTCCACGGTCGTCACCGATGCGCCGGCAGCGGACGCCGCCGACATCAGGCAGGCGCAGACGGGATCGCCGTCGACCAGCACCGTACAGGCGCCGCAATCGCCGGCATCGCAGCCGACCTTGGTGCCGGTCAGCCCCAGTTCGTCGCGCAGCACCAGGGACAGCCGGCGCAGCGGCGGCACATTGACCGATACGACGCTGCCATTGACCTCGAAGGCGATGTCAACGCGCTCCGGGCCGCGAGCAGGCCGAACGGCGCCCAGGTCGGGCACTGCTTCACGCACGTCAGGTTGAACCTGGCTCATGCCGCCACCTCTTCGCCAGTCGTCCGCCCCACAGCCGCAAGCACGGCGCGGGCAACAATCTCGCGCACTGCATCGAGCCGGTATTCGGCGCTGCCGCGCACATCGGCGATCGGCGACAGTTCGCTCATCGGCGCGGACAGGACCGCATCGGCAAGCTCGCCATCCACCGGCAGCCCGCACAACGCGGCTTCGACGCCGGCCAGCCGCTTGGCCACCACCGAACAGGAGCCGGCCGCGACCGCCGCTTGCCGGACGGTGCCATTGTCGACGGCCAGACGTGCTGCCACCATGGCAATGGAAATGACGAGATAGCGCCGGGCGCCGAGCTTGACGAAAGCCGACGTGCCGCTGGGCTTCGGCACGCGGATCGCCGTGACCATCTCGCCGGGCAGCAGAGCCGTGCGGCGGTTGCCGAGAATGAAGTCCTGCAACGGCAGGTGCCGCGTCGCTGCCACCGAGCGCAGCTCGACCTCGGCGTCGAGGACGAGCAGGGCCGGCACGCCGTCGGCGGCAGGCGAGGCGTTGCAGAGATTGCCGGCGACCGAGGCGACGTTCTGGATCTGCGCCGAGCCGACCTCTCGCGCCGCCTGCTTCAGCGCCTCGAAGGCCGGCGGCAAGGGATGGCGGACGATGTCGGTCCAGGTCGTGCGCGCGCCGATGACGAAATGGTCGCTCGTCTCGGCAATGCCGCAAAGCGCCGCCAGGCCGTTAACGTCGAGAACATTGTCGCGGATCGGTTTGCTGCCCTGTGCCGGATAGAAATCGGTGCCGCCGGCAAGGATGCGCCAGGCGCCCTCGCCAAGCAAAGCGAGCGCTTCGTCGACCGAGGTGGGTTTCGCGTAACGGATCACGCTTTGCCTTCCCGAAAAGAGGCCTTCCAGAGCTGGTACTTCGAAAGATCCTTCCAGCACAGGGGTCGGAAAATTCATTCGTATGCAAATGATATCAAGCTGGCAGGATTTGTCAAAGCCGGAGTTTGCCGCGGCGCCGCCGGCACGCATTTGTTATGGCTCGAGAGGTTGACGCGGCCGGCCATCTGGTCAAGTTTCTGCGTCCGGTCGCGTCAGCGGCATTTTCCACTGGAGCCTGCATACGGAAGAGGAAAGCCCATGGCCGACGAAGCGCTTGTCGTCATCGACCTGCAGAACGATTTTTGTCCCGGCGGCGCGCTGGCGGTTGCCGGCGGCGACGAGATCGTGCCGCTGGTCAACGACCTGATCCGGCGAACCGACCATGTCGTGCTGACGCAGGACTGGCATCCCGCCGGTCACTCCAGCTTTGCTTCCAGCCATCCGGGCGCGCAGCCCTTCACCATGATCGAAATGCCGTACGGCCAGCAGACGCTGTGGCCGGACCACTGTATCCAGGGCAGCCTGGGCTCGGATTTCCATTCCGGCCTCGCCTGGACCAAGGCCGAGCTCGTCATTCGCAAGGGATTTCGGCCTGATATCGACAGCTACTCGGCCTTCTTCGAGAACGACCGCACGACCCAGACCGGCCTTGCCGGCTACCTCCGGGAGCGCGGCATCGACACGCTGACCCTGGTCGGGCTGGCGACCGATTTCTGCGTCGGCTTTTCGGCGCTGGATGCCGTCAGCCAGGGCTTCAAAACCACAGTGCGGCTGGATGCCTGCCGCGGCATCGATCTCAACGGTTCGCTCAATGCCATGCTGCAGCGCATGCGCGACGCCGGCGTGAGGCTCGAAGACCCTTTGTCGGACTGACGGATCGTGAGGCACAAGAGGGGCTTTTTGTGGGTCGCGACGAAAGCGGCAATCGTCGTGGCCGTGCTGTTTCCGGCACAGGCTTTCGGGGCGGAGGAACACGGCCTGCCCGGCGCTTCGATGTCGCTGTGGTGGGCGCTGCCCTTTGCCGGGCTGCTGTTGTCGATCGCCACTGGTCCGCTGCTGTTTCTTCATGTCTGGGAGCATCACTACGGCAAGATCGCGGCCCTTTGGGGCGCTCTGGTGGTCCTGCCGCTGGCGGTCGCCTTCGGTGTCCCCACAGCGACCGAAGCGGTACTGCATGCGTTGCTCACCGAATACATGTCGTTCATCATCCTGCTGTTTGCGCTGTTCACCATTTCCGGCGGCATTCTCCTTGCCGGCAACATTCACGGCACGCCGCTGGTGAATGCCGGCCTGCTGCTGGTCGGCGCGCTGCTGGCCTCGGTGATCGGCACGACCGGTGCCTCGATGATCCTGATCCGGCCGATCATCCGCGCCAACGATAACAGGCCGTTCAACGCCCATGTCGTCATCTTCTTCATCTTCCTGGTGTCCAACATCGGCGGCTCGCTGACGCCGCTTGGCGATCCGCCGCTGTTCGTCGGCTTCCTGCGCGGCGTCGACTTCTTCTGGACGACGACGAACCTCTGGCACGAGACGCTGTTCGTCGGCGGTGTCGTCCTGGGCATTTTTCTGGTGATCGACATCATCCTGCACCGGCGCGAGGCTGGCGCGCCGAAGATCAAGGACCCGACACCGGATACCAAGGTGCGCCTGCGCGGCCTGGCCAACCTTCCGCTCCTGGCGGGGGTGATCGTCGCCATCCTGCTATCGGCGGCTTGGAAGCCGGGCGTCAGCTTCTCCGTGTTCGGCGTCAGCCTGGAACTGCAGAACCTGGTGCGCGACGCCATGATCCTGGCGCTCGCCCTCGTTTCACTTGTCATTTCGCGCAAGGAATACCGCGAGGCCAATGGCTTCAACTGGGGTCCGATAGCAGAGGTGGCCAAATTGTTTGCCGGCATCTTCATCTGCATCGTGCCGGTCATCGCCATCCTCAGGGCAGGCCGTGAGGGTGCGCTGGCGCCGCTGGTGTCGCTTGTGAGTTCTTCCTCCGGCCAGCCCAACGATCTCGCCTATTTCTGGCTGACCGGGGCGCTGTCATCCTTCCTCGACAATGCGCCGACTTATCTGGTGTTCTTCGAGCTTGCCGGCGGTGACCCCCGGCACCTGATGATGGAGTTCGCTTCGACGCTTGCCGCGATCTCGGCCGGCGCCGTGTTCATGGGCGCCAACACCTATATCGGCAATGCGCCGAATTTCATGGTCTACGCCATCGCCCGACATCGCGGCGTGAAGATGCCGGGCTTTTTTGGCTATATGGCATGGTCGGGCCTGGTGCTAATCCCGACATTTTTGATAGCGGGTTTTCTGTTCTTCGGCTGATCAACCCACGCCGACATAACGGCGCACCGCTGACGGATCGGCGCGCAGTTCTTGGACATCGACCGTCTCGCGGTTGCGGCCGTTTTCGACGAAGGCAACGCGGTCGGCGACAGAAAGCACCGCATCGACCCGTTGTTCGACCAGGATGGTCGACACGCCCATGTCACGCAGCGTCGACACCGTCTCGCGGATCTTGGCGATCATCGACGGCATCAGCCCTTCGGTCGGCTCGTCGAGCAATAGCACCTGCGGTTCGAGGCAGAGTGCACGCGCCATCGCCAGCATCTGCTGTTCGCCGCCGGACAGTGTGCCGGAACGCTGCCGCAGCCGCTGGCGCAGCAATGGAAAGAGGTCGAGCACGTTTTCACGCGTCGCCTTGCCTTTGCCGCGCGCCATCAGGCCGATCTCGATGTTTTCCGCCACCGTCATTTCGGCGAACAGTCGCCTTCCCTGCGGCACATAGGCGACGCCGGCCTTGGGCACCTCATGCGCCGGCAGGCCGGTCAACTCCTTGCCATCGAGCCTGATCGAGCCGGCGCTCGAGGGGACCAGCCCCATGATGGCCTTGAGTGTCGTCGTCTTGCCGGCTCCATTGCGGCCGAACAGGCACAGCACCTCGCCTTTGTTCAGCACCAGGTCGAGGCCATAGAGTACCTGGACCTCGCCATAGAAGCAGTCGAGCCCCGAAATGGTGAGTGCTTGAGGCGTGGCCTCGGCCTGGTTTGCCTCGGTCATGGGGCAGTCCCCAAATAGGCTTCCTGCACCGCCGCGTTTTCGCGGATCGCTTCGGGCGTGCCTTCGGCGAGGATCTTGCCGGCATTGAAGACCGTGATGCGGTCGGCCAGTTGCATGACGACAGGCATGTTGTGCTCGATCAGAAGCACGGTGGCGTTCTTGGCGATCTCGCGCACCAGGGTGATGAAATTGTCGATCTCGCTGTCGGCCAGCCCTTGCGTCGGCTCGTCGAGGATCAGCAGGCGCGGCTTCAGCGCCAGGCCCATCGCCACTTCCAGCAGGCGCTGATGGCCGTAGGACAACTGCCCGGCCGGCATGTGGGCGCGATCGGCCAGGCCGGTGCGTTCGAGTGCGGTCATGACAGCGGCCTGTATCGCGCTCCTGGAA
>NZ_RZQA01001649.1:0-456 GCF_004022915.1 Mesorhizobium sp. M7A.F.Ca.US.006.04.2.1 | reverse complement strand
TTGCAGCGACGGAGGTCAGCGGCGTCTGCAGCGCTTCGAACTGGCCTGCCTGGGCCGTTATCGCGTTGCGGTTGTCAAAATAGGACCAGGTGAACAACCCGCCGGCCAACAATGCCGCCGCCGCGCAAGCGGCTGCCGCACCCCGCCAGATCCAGGCGCGGCGCCGTTGCGCCAGCGGATCGAACGTGCCGAGGCCCGCTTCCTTGAAGATGACTTCGGTCAGCAGGTTCTTCAGGAAGAAGCTGCGTTTTTCGACCCTTGGTGCGGGCAGCGCCCGTCGCGGCGGCAGGCCGAAGGACGAAGACAGCGCCGCGGTCAGCCGGTCGATGGGCGCTCCTTCCTGCGTCGCTGATGTCAGATAGAGCCCGCGCAGCCAGGCGACCTCTTCATACCGGCTTTCGCCGAACATTGCCTCGACCAGCACCTGTATCGGTTCGGACAGGCTTGCCAGTTGGG
>NZ_RZQA01001648.1:0-456 GCF_004022915.1 Mesorhizobium sp. M7A.F.Ca.US.006.04.2.1 | reverse complement strand
CGGGGGATCGCGAATAGCGGGCCGGCAGCCGAGGGCGACGAGGTTCTACACGATCAGAACCTACTCGAAGGAATAAGTGAAACCTTCCTTGGAGGCGCCGACGGTGACTTTGGTCATCTTTTCGCCCTCGAGCGACCGGTTAAGCACGCCGCGGCTCAGTTCCGGCAGCAGCGTGTTGGTCAGGATGGCATCGATCATCCGCCCGCCGGATTCGATCTCGGTGCAGCGGGCCTTGACCAGATCCATGACACCGTCGCCGATCACCAGTTCCGCATCGTTGGTTGCCCGCAACCGGCGAGCGATCTTGGCGAACTGGTGGCCAGTGATCGCCTCGATCATCGAATCAGAGAGCGGATAGTAAGGAATGGTCACCACCCGGCCAAGGAAGGCAGCCGGGAAGACCTTCAGCAATGGGCTGCGCAAGGCGGTATCCAGATCGTCGAGCCCGGTCCGCAG
>NZ_RZQA01001647.1:0-459 GCF_004022915.1 Mesorhizobium sp. M7A.F.Ca.US.006.04.2.1 | reverse complement strand
GCCTGCCCTTGCCGACCGTAACGGCCACCGTCGTCGGCCTGATCGAGCTTCTCGGCGGCCTCGCCATCCTCGTCGGCTTCAAGACCCGGATTGTCGCTTGGGTGCTGGCGGTCTTCACGGTCGCTACCGGTTTGGTCGCCCACACCGGTTGGGCCGACCAGATGCAGATGATCCAGTTTCTCAAGAACCTCGCCATTGCGGGCGGCTTCCTCGTGCTGGCTTCCTCGGGCGCCGGTGCCTATTCGATCGACGCCAAGCGCGGCTGAGCCAAGACCCGGCAATAGCCGAACAAGAAAGCGGCGCGGAATTTTCCGCGCCGCTTTTTCGTTGTTGGTGCATGATCGCCGATCTGTCGGCCGGAGTTTCTGATAGGATCGGGGCTATCGGGACGAGGCCGGCCGGCGGCCGACAACGGAGTGTGAACATGCCCCGCAACGCGCTGCTCCTGCTCTCCCGGCT
>NZ_RZQA01001646.1:0-460 GCF_004022915.1 Mesorhizobium sp. M7A.F.Ca.US.006.04.2.1 | reverse complement strand
GTTTTATAGGGACATCGTTACCGCGGAGTTATCGAGAGCTTAAGCAAATCTAAATTTTCATTTTTTCCACCGAAGGAAACCGGAAAAATCCGCCAAATCCGCCAAATCCGCGGGTTACGCCGGGCTACCCCTGAGAAAATTAATTATGCCGGAGAAATCGACGCCGCCATGTCCCTGGGCGTTGAACAAGGCATAAAGCTGAGCCGCTTCGGCACCAAGCGGCGTTACAGCACCCGCACCTTGCGCGGCTTCCTGGGACAATTTCAGGTCTTTCAGCATCAAGGCGGCTGCAAATCCTGGGTTGTAGTCCTTGTTTGCGGGCGAAGTCGGCACCGGGCCGGGCACCGGGCAGTAGGTGGTCAAGGACCAGCACTGGCCGGAGGAGGTCGAGGCGACGTCGAACAGCGCCTGATGCGACAGGCCGAGTTTTTCGGCCAGAACGAAGGCTTCGGCGACACCG
>NZ_RZQA01001645.1:0-460 GCF_004022915.1 Mesorhizobium sp. M7A.F.Ca.US.006.04.2.1 | reverse complement strand
GAGACAGGCCCTGGACGATGTTGACGACGCCCTTCGGCACGCCGGCACGCTCGCCACAGGTGTTTCGCCGGCTAACATATTGGCGCAAGAAGAGGTGTTCGGCCCTGTTCTGGCGACCATGACCTTCCGCAACACCGAGGAAGCGATCGAGCTCGCCAACAACACGCGCTATGGCCTCGCCGCCTCGGTGTGGAGCGAGAACGTCAACCTTGCCCTGCACGTCGCGCCGCAATTGAAGGCCGGCGTGGTCTGGGTCAACGGCACCAACATGTTCGACGCCGCCTGTGGCTTCGGCGGCTACCGCGAGAGTGGTTTCGGTCGTGAGGGCGGGCGCGAGGGCATGTTCGAATATCTCACGGCAAAATTGCCGCTCGGCCCGGTCATCAAGCCGGCGACGATGTCGGCGCAACCGGTCGAGCAGGCCGATGGCGCGGCAATCGACCGTACGGCAAAGCCTGTC
>NZ_RZQA01001644.1:0-465 GCF_004022915.1 Mesorhizobium sp. M7A.F.Ca.US.006.04.2.1 | reverse complement strand
CACCAGATCGGACAGGGAGGCGAGACCGTCCTTTGTGCGCAACGCAACCAGATTTGGCGCGGCACACTGCAGTTCGCGCGTGTCCTCGATCAACACGACGCGGTCAGCGGTTTTAGCCACCTCCGCCAACAGCGCGTTGACCAGAGTCGTCTTGCCGGTCGACGTTCCGCCTGCGACCAGCACGTTTTTCCTTCTTTCGACGGCAAGCCGCAGCACCTCAGCCTGGCACCCAGTCATGATGCCGGCGGTGACGTAATCCTCGAGCGCGAACACGGCGACGGCGGGCTTTCGAATTGCGAACGTTGGTGCCGCGACGACAGGCGGCAGCAGGCCCTCGAAACGTTCGCCGGTTCCGGGCAGTTCGGCCGACACGCGCGGCGCACCCGCATGCACTTCGGCGCCGACATGGTGGGCGACCAGGCGGATGATGCGCTCGCCGTCGGCCGCGACCAGCAGTTCATCGGT
>NZ_RZQA01001643.1:0-466 GCF_004022915.1 Mesorhizobium sp. M7A.F.Ca.US.006.04.2.1 | reverse complement strand
CGCATCAGCATGAGGCTGGCGATCTGGTAGACGGCATCGTTCATCCAGCGTGTGCGGAAGGCGGTGCCGTGGCCGCACTCGTGCCAGCGCGAGTCGCTGGACGAGCCGTAGAGCACGCCATAGACGAGCAGGAACGGCACCACCCACCACGTGCCCCAGAACCAGGCGATCCCGGCGGCGGAACCCAATATGGCAACGATCCAGATGATCGTGTCGCGGATCGCCGGGCCGTCCGAGCGCTGCATCAGCTCTTTCATCGCCTTGCGCGGCACATCGGTGTGATACCACTCGGCCGAGGCCAGCCCGGTCTCGATCGCGATGCGCGTGCTTTCCCCGACCAGGCTGTAGTCGCGCTTTTTCTCCATCACATCGACCTCCGATTTCCGGCCCGCCAGCCGGAGCATTCGTTTCGCCTCATGCCCTGTCCGCCAATCCCGGAAAATTACCCGACGGCACAGGATTATCC
>NZ_RZQA01001642.1:0-467 GCF_004022915.1 Mesorhizobium sp. M7A.F.Ca.US.006.04.2.1 | reverse complement strand
GTCGGTAGGCAGCTTGTCGAGGTCCGGTTTGGCGGGGTCGGCGTTGACCAGGCCGCGCGCCGTGTCGATGGAGCGCGTGATGCGCCCGCCGGTCGGGACAGCGGGCAGGAAAAGGCCGGCAGGCGTGCGCTGGACCCGGATCGTCGGCCGCACCAGCCGCGCCGTCGAAAACACCACGTCGCCGCGCAAGGCCGCCATGGCGGAAAGGTCGACCTCGACCCGTTCTGCCTCGACCACCGGCGGCGCCTCGGTGTCGGTCCATTGTGACAGCGTCACATCGGTCAGGATGGCGCGGAATGTCGGCCAGACCTCGATACGCGGCGAACCGTCGATGGCGACACGGAAGCCGCTCCACGCACTCATTTCCCAGGCGATGCGGTCGCGCACGATACGGGTGGAGGCAATCAGCGGCAGGGCGGCAACGACCAGCGCGACGACGATCACGGCAGCGCCGATCGCCCATATTC
>NZ_RZQA01001641.1:0-467 GCF_004022915.1 Mesorhizobium sp. M7A.F.Ca.US.006.04.2.1 | reverse complement strand
TGTGACAGTCGTTGGACCGACGGATATTCGACCTGCAGATGGCCTGGCGATTGACTTCGTCGTCGAGGCTGATCGCGGCCAGCTTTGGGAGATCGTTCAGCGGATCCGGGACGGACGACTGCGGACGAATATCGGCAAGGTCTCCAGCCTTGAAGATGCCGTCGCCACCTTCAATTCGACCGAGCGGCGTGCGGGAAAGACGGTCATCCGCGTTCGTCCGTAACAACTTGGGGAGGGACGGCGGTTCCTCTCTCCTCGTCTGCGCGTTTCACCAGGCTGCACGCTGAGGCGGAACCCAAGTGGAGGGAAATTTCACTTGGTCCCAAAGGTTTTGACTTACGAGGCAGCATGACCAGCCAATAAGATACCAACACAATATTGCTGTGGGGTGGCTCGGTTTCCGAACAGCCGGCTTGAGATCCGTCGGCGGAGACGGGTGGGCAGGCATTCATGCAGGGCCGGTGTAC
>NZ_RZQA01001640.1:0-468 GCF_004022915.1 Mesorhizobium sp. M7A.F.Ca.US.006.04.2.1 | reverse complement strand
CTGTGGGTCACTCAGGCCGCACTGCCGATCATGCGGGCACAGCGTTCCGGCCACATCATCCAGATCTCGTCGATCGGCGGCGTCAATGCCTTTGCCTCGCTCGGCCTCTACCACGCCTCGAAATGGGCGCTGGAGGCCTTCAGCCAGTCGCTCAGCATCGAGGTCGCGGAATTCGGCATCCATGTGACGCTGGTCGAGCCGGGCGGTTTCTCCACCGACTGGGCCGGGCCGTCGGCCAAGGTGTCCCAACCGATCGAGGCCTATGCGCCCGCCCGTGCCAAGATGGCCGAGCGCCGCGCCAATTCGGTCGCCGGCGATCCAGACGCCACCGGGCCGGCCATGCTGGCCATTGTCGACGCCGCCGAGCCGCCGCTGCGGGTATTCTTCGGCGATGGCGGCCTGCCGATGATCAAGCAGGAATACGCCAACCGCATTGCCACCTGGGAGAAGTGGGACGACGTTTCCATC
>NZ_RZQA01000163.1:0-9221 GCF_004022915.1 Mesorhizobium sp. M7A.F.Ca.US.006.04.2.1 | reverse complement strand
GCCATGTTCGGCGTCGCCCGCGCCTTCTTCGGTCCGGCCTCGGCCTCGCTGTTCGCCAATCTGGTGCCGCCTCAGGATTTCGCCAACGCCATCGCCTGGAATTCATCGGCCTGGCAGACGGCGACCATCGTCGGACCCGTCGCCGGCGGCCTGCTCTACGGCGTGTCGCCGGAAGCGGCCTACGGAACCGCCGCTGTCCTGATGCTTGTGTCCGGGCTGCTGATCTTCACCATCCCGAAGCCGTCGCAGCGCACCGAGTCGGACAAGCCGACGATGCAGCACCTGCTCGGCGGGTTCAGCTACATCTGGAGCGAGAAGATCGTGCTCGGCGCCATCTCGCTCGATCTGTTCGCCGTGCTCCTGTCCGGCGCCTCGGCGCTGCTGCCGGTCTATGCGCGCGACATCCTCCAGCTCGGCCCGTGGGGCCTCGGCCTGCTGCGCTCGGCGCCCAGCATCGGCGCCATTTGCGTCGCCATCTGGCTGGCCGGGCATCCACTTCGCAACCACGCGGGCATGATCATGCTGGCCGCCGCAGCCTCGTTCGGCGCCTTCACCGTGGTTTTCGGCCTGTCGACCATCACCTGGCTGTCGATCGTGGCATTGGTCTTCCTTGGCGCCACCGATATGTTCAGCGTCTACATCAGGGAGACGCTGATCCAGCTGTGGACGCCCGACGAGGTGCGCGGCCGCGTCAACGCCGTTAACCAGGTCTTTGTCGGCGCCTCCAACGAGGTCGGCGAATTCCGCGCCGGCACGATGGCCGCACTGATCGGCACGGTGCCGGCCGTGGTGATCGGCGGCATCGGCGCCATCGCCGTCGCGGGCCTGTGGGTGGTGCTGTTTCCGCAACTGCGCAAGGTGCGCCACCTCAACGGGCGCAACTGATCTTCCCACGGTTGACAGCCGACGTGCCTAGCCCATGCCACAGGAGCTCTCATGATCACTTGCTACCTGAAATACGTCATCGACCCCTACAAGCTTGCCGAGTTCGAAGATTATGGTCGTCGCTGGATAGCTCTGGTCAACCGCCTCGGCGGAAACCATCACGGCTATTTCCTTCCAAGCGAAGGGGCGAGCAACATCGCCTATGCCATGTTCAGCTTCCCGAGCCTTGCCGACTACGAGGACTATCGCAAACGGATGGCTGCCGACCCGGAATGCCAGGAAGTGTTCGAAATGGAAAAACGCAATCGCAGCATTCTCAGCTACGAGCGCAGCTTCCTGCGGCCGGTGCTCGAACCTTAATGCATGTCGCCCAAAAGTGGCCCCGGTTTTGGGAGAACGACATGCATGAAGACAAAGACCTAAAGCGGGTCGCCTGAAATCCGTTCAGACGACGGTTCAGCTATCTGCTCGGCTTGCCGAAGATCATCCGCAAAAACTCGTCCAGCCAGCGCTTGAGATGCATGTCCCAGATCAGCCGGCCGCCGAGATGATCGCGGCCGGGCTGGGCACCGGGCAATTCGAAGCGATGCGCGCCGCGCACCACCCAGCGCTGCATCATCACCCTGGTCAGTTCGCCATGGAACTGGATGCCCCAGGCATTGTCGCCGTAGCGGAAGGCCTGGTTGGGATAGGTTTCGGCCGTCGCCAGCAGCGTCGCGTCCCTGGGCAGCGAAAAACCCTCGCGGTGGAACTGGTAGACCATCTCCGGCCAGTGCATCAGTTGCTTGCCGGCTTCGGTCGCCTTCAGGGGATACCAGCCAACCTCGACCAGCCCTTCACCATGACCCTCGACCTTGCCGCCGAGACAGTTGACCAGCATCTGCGCGCCGAGACAGATGCCGAGACATGGCCGGTTCTCCCTCAGCGGTATTTCCAGCCAGTTGGTCTCGCGGCGGACGAACTCGTCGTCGTCATTGGCGCTCATCGGGCCGCCGAACACCACCGTGCCGGCGTGGTCGTCCAGTGTTTCGGGCAAGGCGTCGCCAAGCGGCGGCCGGCGGATGTCGAGATCGAAACCTTCTTCCAGCAACATATGGCCGACACGCCCCGGGCTCGAACTCTCCTGATGCAGCACGATCAGGATCTTTGGCTTCGAACTCGTTTGGCGTGGCATGGGAAGGCGAAGATCCTATTCGTCGCTCGATGTTCCGGTGGCGCCGGGCGCGTGCGCCGCCGCCTTGCGGCGCGCCTCGACGCGATCGTGGCGTTCGACGCCGATCAGCTCGGCGACGCGCCAGACGGTGTTGTCCTCGAGCTCGTGCAACTCGCCGTCGGCATAGACGATTTCCCACATCAGGCCGATGAAGGCCTTGCGCGCATCGGCATCGAGATGGCGCTTCAGGACGCTGGTGAAGGCATAGAGATCGATCGCCTCGTTGTCGGCCCGCTCGCCGGCAGCGGCCAACGCTTCGAGTTCGGCGCCGCTGATCGAGTAGCTCTCGGCCAGCACCGCCTTGAACCGCTCCCACTCGACATCCTGGCGCACGCCATCGGCGTTCATCACATGGTAGAGCAGCGCCGAGGCGGCGACACGCGGATCGTCCGTGCTGGCATGCGTGCCGGCACCGGCCGGCAAATCCCTGAGAAACGACAGAACGCGTTCAAACATAGATCCATACCCCAACGGCCTGACGGCCTGCCCAACTCAAAACAAC
Source organism: Mesorhizobium sp. M7A.F.Ca.US.006.04.2.1 (assembly GCF_004022915.1). Classification (NCBI taxonomy): domain Bacteria; kingdom Pseudomonadati; phylum Pseudomonadota; class Alphaproteobacteria; order Hyphomicrobiales; family Phyllobacteriaceae; genus Mesorhizobium; species Mesorhizobium sp. M7A.F.Ca.US.006.04.2.1. The sequence goes on along the minus strand of NZ_RZQA01000163.1, from coordinate 6,621 downwards.
CGAAACCGGCGCGGCGATTTCTCCGCTTCCTCGTCCGGATCGACGCCGGGATCGTCCGGCAGCCGCGCAAGCTCCTCGGCCGGCTCGACGCCTTCGGCATCGCTCGGCACCGCGGCGAAGGCCGCTGCCGTGATTGGCCTGACATGATCTTCTTCGCGACTTTCAGCTTGCTTGCCCGCCGACGTCTCGCCACCGGCGTCGTCGATCACTTCGATCGGCCTTTTTTCGCTCGTCGGCTTTGCCAATGCTTCAATAACCGGTGCCGCACCCGCTGGCGCGTCATCATGGCTGTCGATCAACTGGCCAAGACGCTCCATCGGCGCGCGCCACTCGAAGGCGTCGAGCCGGCCGGTGATCGGCGATACCGGAGCCCAGCGTTCCGATACCACGCCGTCTGCGACCCAGGCCGGATCGCGCGGCGCCCGCAGCGCCCTGGACAACAGCTGCCGAACTTTGCCCTGATCGCCGGTCTCGGCCTCCTCGATGTCGGCGAGCAGCAGATAGGCGCCCTCGCGACGGTCCATCCGGATCGCCGCCTCGGCCTCGCGGCGGGCGGTCGCGAAATCCTGCGCGTCGAGCGCGGCGCGCGCCACCGTCATCGACGATTCGGCGTGGTTCTTCTTCATCTCCTGCAGCTTCTTCGCCCGGTTGAGGCGGTCGAGCACCGCGTCGCCCGGCCTTGCATGGGTATAGAGCTCGGCGATCTCCGGATGCGGCTCGGCCTTCCACGCCGCCTCGAGTATCTTCGAGCCCTTGCGCACATCGTTCTGCTTGAACAGTGCGGCCGCGGCGGCCACGGCGGCAGGCGCGAAATCGGGCCTGAGCTTGTTCGCCTCGATCGCGGCCGTCCTGGCGGCGGCGGGATCGCTGTCGGCAAGCGCCTGCGCCTTGGCGGTCAGCAGCACGGCGCGGCGGCGGTTGGCGGCATCGCGTTCGATCTGCCGTGTCGCTTTCTGCGCGTCGACGAGTTTCAGGGCGCCGTCCCAGTCGCCGCGCGCGGTCAGCTCTTCCAGCGTCGATTCCGCCGCCCAGGCCAGTTGCGGCGCCACAGCGGCGGCGCGGCCGGCATAATGCCTGGCGGCGTTGCGGTCCCCGAGCCGTTCGGCTTCCAGATAAAGCCCGCGCAAACCCAGCAGCCGCATTTCGGGATCGTCGAGCATGCTCTCGAATTTCTGCCGCGCGCCTTCATGATCGCCTTCGAGCAGCGACGCCTGCGCTTCGAGCAGGTGGATCAGCGGCTCCTGGTCGGAACGGATCAGCTTGGCGGCTTCCTTGGTCTTCTTGCGGGCCAGCGCGCCATCACCGGCGCCGGCGGCAATCATGCCGGTCGACAGCGCCTGATAGCCACGATCGCGGCGGCGGACACGGAAATAGCGCGAGATGGTGTAAGGGCTGTTCCACAGCGCCTTGAGCAGCCACCACAGGATCATCACCGCAGCGACCACGGCAACGACAGCCACCGCCGCCACCATCAGGCTGACCTGGTATTGATAGCCGTTGAAAGTGACGACCATGTCGCCCGGCCGGTCGGCCAGCCAGGCAAAGCCCAACCCGAGCGCGAAAACGACGATGAGGAAGGCGAGCAGGCGGATCATTGTGTTGCCCTCATGCCTTCATCGCGCCCGAGATCAGCGCATCGACCTGGGTTTCGACCTCGATGCGCGCCTTCAGCTTGCCGGCAAAGTCGGCGCCCGCGGCCTTGGCGGCCTCGGGCAGCGTTTCATACTCGCTGAGTGCCTTGGCGTAGTCGCCCTGGTTGACCGCCGCCTCCATGCGCGCGACGGTTTCCGGTGCGCCGGCGCCTTCGACGGCGCCGATCGGCCTGACCTTGACCAGCGATTGCGCGCTCGACAGAAGGCTCTGAACGAAGCCGGCATTCTCATCGACAGGCGTTGCCGCCGTGACCATGGCATTGGCGGCGGCATCAGCCTGCGATGCGATCTCGGCGCGGGTTGGAACGCCCTTTTCGGCATAGGGGCGCAGTGCCGCAAGCTGCGGCGCATCAGGCGAAATCGCGGCGAGGGTTTCGAGTTCGGCCGAAAACGGCCCGCCACGCTCAAGCGCCGCCTTCAAGGCCGAAGCCGCGATGGCAAGCGCGATCTTCGGCTGTCCCGCCGCCGCCTCGACCTTGCCGGACAGCTGCGACACAGACTGCTCCAGCGCTTTCAGCCGGCCATCCTGCGCGGTCGCCGCCTCGCCGGCCGACTTCACCTGCGCGTCGAGGCCTGCCAGTTTTTCGGTGAGCGGACCAAGATCGACCGGCGCCGAGCTGCCCGCCTTGCCGAGGGCGGCGACCGCCGTCTCGATCTGCGCGACCTTGTCGCCCAGTGCGGTGACGCCGGCCGCGTCGCCTGCTCCACCTTTCTCGACAGCCGATTTCAGCGCCGCGACATCGGCCTTGACCTGCTCCAGGCCCGAGGACAGCCCGACCATCTTCGCCGCTGCATCGCCATTGCCGCCGGCGTCCTTCAAGCCGGCGATTTCGGTCTTCAGCGAGGCGATGTCGCCATTGACGCCATCGAGCGAGACGCCGGCACCGGAACCCGGCGCGCCGAGCAGGCCGGCAAATTGCAGCCCGCCGGCGCCGACCAGCGCGATGACGCCGCCGATGATGCCGGCGGCGATGCCGTTGAGGCCGCCACGCTTTTCAGGGGCTGGCGCCATTTTCTCGTCCCGTGTCTCGGGTTTTGCCTTGTTGCCGTCGGTCTGCGCTGCCGACGCGTCGTCGAAACCGTAGTCGAAGGTTTTAGCGCGGTTGGGCGGCGCATCCGAACCGGGATAAGGGAGCTCTGGCTCGGCGGCTTTGGCTCCGCCATCCGCCGGCGCTTGCCCTTCCGCACCTGCGGCGCCATCGGCATGCTCCCAGGGCTCAAGATCGGTCTGGTCGGCATGAACCGGCTCTTCGGGAACCTCGGGCTGCGAAGCGTTCGCTGCTTCCTCGGCCTTCGCCTCGTCGGTCTGCGCCCCCTGCGTGGCGGCGTCCTCGTCGGCGATGCGTGAGACGGCGCCCGGCTCGAGATCGATGGTCACCGGCTCGCGGCGGCTTTTCGAGTGTCGCATCTTCGGCGTCTTGACCATGCCTGGGCTCCGCACATTCGCTTCGTCTCAACGCCTGGCGGCGCATGATGGTTCAGAAAGGGTCTAGCACATCACCAAGCGGTGAAAAGGGGCGGTGTGATGACGCGGCTCAGCGCGGCGCCTGCAAAAGCGCCAGCAATGCCTCCTCGTCAGGTTGCGCGGCAATGCGGATCCTTTCGCCGGTGGCATCGTCGAAGGCTGCGGCGATGCGAGCGGAAAGCGCAAAAACCCATGTTTTTTCGAAGAGACCGCGCAGAGCGGGCCGTCTTGCCAACATCTGCATCGCCGCCGCCGCCTTGGCTGAATAGAGCAATACCGCGTCGGCAGGTTGCCCCGACAGGCGTTCGAGGGTGACTTCGTCCGGATAACCCACTGTCAGCGTGTCATAGGTCTCGACGGCGTGGACCCGAACGCCCGCCGTCCCGAGCCTCTGTTCGAACGCCGGAAACCGCACGCGCCCACACAGGTAGACAATCGTCTTTCCAGAAAAATCGGCAGCGAGAACGTCGGCCAGCGCCTCGGCATCGCCCGGGCCTTCACTGACCGACAAAAACCCCGCTTTGCGGGCAGCTTCCGCAGTCCGCCTACCGACGGCATGACAAGGCAAGGCGGCGAGCGTCGCGATGATTTCTTCCGGCGCATGGCGCATGGCATTGGCGCTTGTGACGGCCACCGCGACGGCATCGTCCGGGATCAGTCCGGCAGCGGCGGGCAACGCCTTTGTTTCGGTCAGGGGCAAAAGAACCGGCTGAAAACCTGCCTCCTCCAGCCGATGCGCTGTGCGCGAAGCACCCGGTTCCGGCCTGGTCACCAGGACGCGAAGCATTTCAGAGCCAGCCGTCGAAGAACTTTTCGCCGGCCCTGGCGCGCACGCTCCGGGCCGCTTCGCCGCCGATGCGGGCGGCGTCTTGCGCCGATCCCTGCAGCTCGACCGTGTGTGACTGTGTGCCGTCGGGCGAGATGATCAGCCCGGCAAAAGACAGCTTTCCGGCCTCGATCGCCGCATAGCCGGCGATCGGCGTGCGGCAGGAGCCATCGAGCGCCGCTAGGAAGGCACGCTCGCAGGCCAACGCCTGGCCGGTCGGCACATCATGAACGGCCGCCAGCATCTTTTCGACCTCGCGGTCGCCGATACGAGTTTCGATGCCGATCGCGCCTTGCCCCGGCGCCGGCGGGAAGACATCGAGCGGTATCAGGTCGGTGACGACATGCTCGAGCCCAAGCCGCTTCAGCCCGGCATAGGCCAGGATCGTGCCGGCGGCGACGCCTTCGTCGAGCTTGCGCAGCCGCGTCTGCACATTGCCGCGGAACATCACCACGTCGAGATCCGGCCGCATCCGGCGGATCAGCGCTTGCCGCCGCAGCGACGACGAGCCGACTTTCGCCCCGCGCGGCAGTTCGGCGATCGTCTTCGCCGCTTTGCCGACAAAGGCGTCGCGTGCGTCCTCGCGCGGCAGGAAGGCCGACAGTTCGAGGCCGTCGGGCAGTTGCGTCGGCATGTCTTTCGACGAATGCACGGCGATGTCGATCCGGCCGGCCAGCAGCGCCTCCTCAATCTCCTTGGTGAACAGGCCCTTGCCGCCGGCTTCCGACAGCGGCCGGTCCTGAATGCGGTCGCCGCTGGTCGAGATGACGACCACCTCGAACGCCTCCGCCGGCATGCCATGCGCGGCCATCAGCCGCGCCTGCGTTTCATGCGCCTGCGCCAGCGCCAGCGGGCTGCCGCGTGTTCCGATTCTCAAGATTGTTTGCATGGCGCGCAGTCCGTGATAACCCCCCGGCAAGCGAGGCTTTTCCGGGGTTCTCCTAACGGGGAAAGCCCCATGATACAATCTTTAGGGACAGCGACGAATTGATCCGCGTGCTGGGCATAGAGACGAGTTGTGACGAGACCGCCGCCAGCGTGGTGGCCATCGACGGCGACGCCGCGCCAAAAATCCTGTCCAACATCGTGCTCAGCCAGATCGAGGAGCATGCCGCTTTCGGCGGCGTCGTGCCGGAAATCGCCGCGCGCGCCCATGTCGAGGCGCTGGACGGCATCATCGAGGCGGCGCTTGCCGATTCGGGCACGGCGCTAGCCGATATCGACGCGATTGCCGCCACCGCCGGCCCCGGCCTGGTCGGCGGGCTGATCGTCGGGCTGATGACCGCCAAGGCAATCGCCGCGGCGGCGAACAAGCCGCTGATCGCCATCAACCACCTCGAAGGCCATGCGCTGACCGCAAGGCTGACCGACGGGCTCGACTTTCCCTATCTCTTGCTGCTGGTCTCCGGCGGCCATACGCAAATCGTCGCCGTGCGGGGTGTCGGCGACTACCAGCGCTGGGCAACGACTATCGACGACGCGCTCGGCGAAGCCTTCGACAAGACGGCCAAGATGCTCGGCCTGCCCTATCCCGGCGGACCGAATGTCGAAAAGGCGGCACAGGCCGGCAACGCCTCGCGCTTTGCCTTTCCGCGTCCGATGAAGGGCTCGGCCCAGCCCGACTTCTCCTTCTCCGGCCTCAAGACCGCCGTGCGCCAGGCGGCGAGCGCCATTGCGCCGCTGAGCGACCAGGACGTCGCCGACATCTGCGCCTCGTTCCAGGGGGCCGTAGCCGATGCTCTGGCCGACCGTGTTTCTCGCGCGCTGACGCGCTTTCGCGAGACATTTCCCGGCACCAGGAACCCAGCCCTCGTCGTTGCCGGTGGTGTCGCCGCCAACCGCACGATCAAGACCATGCTGGAGCGGCTCTGCGCCGAGACCGGCTTCACCTTCATTGCGCCGCCACTGAAACTTTGCACCGACAATGCGGCGATGATCGCCTGGGCCGGCATCGAGCGGCTGCGCGAGGGCATGGCGCAAGAGAACGGCTTCGATTTCGTGCCGCGCTCGCGCTGGCCGCTGGACAGCATCTCGGCGCCGATGGTCGGCTCCGGCCGGCGCGGAGCCAAGGCATGAACGAGGTGGCAATGAGCGGCAACGTCACCGCGCCAAGCGGCTGGCGCGTTGCCGTGCTCGGCGGCGGCGCCTGGGGCACTGCCTTGGCCTTGGCCATGCTGCGCGCCGGCCATTTCGTCCGCCTTTACGCGCGCGATCCGGAGACCGTCGCCGCGATCGACCGCGGCGAAAATCCACGCTACCTGCCGGGCATTACGCTCCAGCCCGGCATCGTGGCGACGAGCAACATCCAGGCCACGCTCGACGGTGCCGATTGCGTGCTGGCGGTGACGCCGGCGCAGTCGCTGCGGGCGACGCTGGCGGCCGCGAAGGACCATATGCCGGCCGGTATCCCGCTGGTTCTGTGCGCCAAGGGCATCGAAAGCGAGACTGGCGCGTTGCTATCGGCGATTGTCGAAGAAATCCTGCCGCTCAATCCGGTTGCCGTTTTGTCGGGCCCGAGCTTCGCCAACGACGTCGCCCGCGGCCTGCCGACGGCCGTTGTGGTCGCCGCCCGCGACGAGGTGTTGGCCGCCGATCTCGCCGCCCGCTTTTCCGCCGAAAACCTGCGCTGCTATTCGAACGACGACCTGATCGGCGTCGAGATCGGCGGCGCCTTGAAG
>NZ_RZQA01001639.1:0-468 GCF_004022915.1 Mesorhizobium sp. M7A.F.Ca.US.006.04.2.1 | reverse complement strand
GAGACACGACCGGACCTGCTCGTCGCGACGCTGAGTGCCGAGGGCAAACCGGTTTTTTCGCTGGCGCTGGAGATTGCCTCGAAGGGGCCGTTCCGGATCGCCCGCTTCATGGGTGGGCGCCACGCCAACGGCAACTTCGTCGCCGCGGACCCGAACTGGCTGGCCAAGGTGGATATGCCGGCCCTCCGATCGGTGCTGGCGGCCATCGCCGAGGCACGCCCGGACATCGATCTGGTCGCGCTCGAGCGGTTGCTGCCCGATCTCGACGGCGTCGCCAATCCGCTCGCATCGCTTGACCATTTTTCCAGCCCGAATCTGTCGCTGGCCGTCGATCTCGCCGGCGGCTTCGATGCGCTGCTTTCTCGCGCCAGCGGCAAACGCAAACGCAAGAAGCACCGGTCGCAGATCCGGAAATTCGAGACCGTCGGCAGCCACCGGCGCATCGAGGCCGGCACCCCGGACGAGGCC
>NZ_RZQA01001638.1:0-469 GCF_004022915.1 Mesorhizobium sp. M7A.F.Ca.US.006.04.2.1 | reverse complement strand
TCGGCCAATCCGCCCGCATAGGCGACCGGATTGAGCACGCCGCCGGAACGGTCCATCCAGCCGCCGACATAGCCTGGCACGCCTGTCATTGCTTCGATTTCCTGCCGATCCAATGTGACCGCAGGCCGGCCACGCTGTGCCCATTGCCCGGCGCGTGACTTGACCTTCTCGAAGGCCGCAGGCGAATGCGCCGGCTGGACCCATCCGTTCTGCACGGCGTCGCCGTCGATGCCGTGCTGCCGGATCAGGCGGAAAACCAGGTCGGCGCTGCCGGCGGCGAAATCGATCAGCCTTTCGCCGCGCGACGGCCCGAGATGGGCCAGTATGTCGACCGGGTCCATCTTGGCGAAGTTCGGCACGACGAAGCCCGCATTCCTGCCGGTCGCACCCCAGGCGATGAACTCGGCTTCGAGAACGGCGACGGAAAGTCCTTTCCCCGCCGCATGCAGCGCGGTTGAAAGGCCAGAAA
>NZ_RZQA01001637.1:0-470 GCF_004022915.1 Mesorhizobium sp. M7A.F.Ca.US.006.04.2.1 | reverse complement strand
GCTCGGCACCAACCAGAAGTTCGACGATGCCTTCACCTTCATCTTCGAGAAGACCGAGCATGGCTGGGTGTGGGCGCACGCCTACCAGTTCGACAGCGACACGGCGACCTTCATCGTCGAGTGCAGCGAGCAGACCTGGGCTGCCTTCGGCTTCGGTGCGATGTCGCAGCAGGAATCGATCGCCGTTTGTGAGCGGATCTTCGAAAAACATCTCGGCGGCCACGCCTTGATGACGAATGCCAACCATATCCGCGGTTCGGCTTGGATCAATTTCCCGCGCGTGCTGTGCGAGCGCTGGTCTTACAAGAATCTCGCGCTGATGGGCGATGCGGCGGCATCGGCGCATTTCTCGATCGGCTCCGGCACCAAGCTGGCACTGGAAAGTGCTGTGGCGCTGGCCGAATATGTCGAAACCGAGCCGGACTTGGATGCCGCTTTCCGCAGATATGAGGATGCCCGCCGCACCGAGG
>NZ_RZQA01001636.1:0-471 GCF_004022915.1 Mesorhizobium sp. M7A.F.Ca.US.006.04.2.1 | reverse complement strand
GTGTATAGGCACACAAGCTCGCGGGCCTGGACCGTCGAATCGGATTCCGGGCTCTCCCTGATGGCTGACGTAAGAACCCGGGAGAGTATGTCGAAATCCAACAACGAAATAACCGGTCGGCTTCCTTTCATGGCCAAATCCATCCTGTTGGTCTGCAGGCAATACTCGAAAGGTCGACATGACAAGAATCGGCATCACCCGTTCCTTCACGCGGTCAACTTCAGAAGCTCTCGGAACATTTCGCCGAGCCCAGCGGCGGGGCGTGGATAACAGCGGTGCAGCGCCACCGCAATTACAAAGGTTAATTCGGCTACGCATCGAGCATCGGATGGTTTGGGACTGATTGTTCGCAAATCGCAGCTATAAATCAAAACTTCAGGGTAAGTTGACATGCTTGCCCACCGCCGACCGCCTATGGCTTGGATAGATGTTCAGGAGAAAGCAGCGTAGGGCCTATCGACTTGTCAGATC
>NZ_RZQA01001635.1:0-445 GCF_004022915.1 Mesorhizobium sp. M7A.F.Ca.US.006.04.2.1 | reverse complement strand
GGCGCTCCTGGCCTCGTGATCGCCGCGGTTCGCAACGGCGAGACGGCCTTCGCTGGCTTCGGCGAAATCCGCAAGGGCTCGGGGCAGGTGCCCGACGAACATACGCTGATGCGGATAGCCTCGATCTCCAAGACCTTCTGCGGCGATCTGATGGGCTCGATGATTGTGGATGGCGTCATCGGCGCGACCGATCCCCTTGCCAAACACCTCGGGAAGGACTGGACCGTGCCTGGGCTCGAAGGACGAACGCCGAGGCTCATCGATCTGGTGACGCAGGCATCCGGCCTGCCGCGCGAGGTACCGAACCAGACAGGCGGCACGCCGGACGACCCGTTCGCCGGCAATACCTTCGACCTCAGCCGCGCTGAGCTTGCGAAGCCGGAACCCTATCTTTTCCCTCCCGGCACGGGTGCCTTTTACTCGAACTGGGGTTACGATCTGCTCG
>NZ_RZQA01001634.1:0-473 GCF_004022915.1 Mesorhizobium sp. M7A.F.Ca.US.006.04.2.1 | reverse complement strand
GCCCCCCCCCCCCTGCGGGACCCCCCGGCCCCGCCTGCACTCTGCCCGGTCCTCCCAGGACCGGGCTTTTCTCTTTCTACCTCAGCGAAGACCGCCTACCGCCGGTCCATGTCCCGCTTAAACTGGTCGAAGATTGTCTCCACGCCCTTCTGGTAGTCATCACGCTGCTGGGCGCCGGTTTCGAACATCTTGCCGAACAGGTCGTCGAACGGGTTTTTCGGACGGCCGCTCGGATTGGCCTGTGGCTGCGGTGCCTGACGTTGCGGGGGCGCTTGAGGCTGTTGCGGCGCCGGCTGTCCGCCGGGGATGCCGCCTAAGCCACCGCCACCTTGCCGCAGCATCTCCTCGAAGATTTTCCCCAGCGGATTGTCTCCGTAGGGGCTTTGCGTCTGCTGGGGCTGCGGCTGCGCCCGCCCCTGCGGCTGCGGCTGAGGCGCGCCACCGCCGAACATGTCCTGCAGCACCTTGCCGAG
>NZ_RZQA01001633.1:0-474 GCF_004022915.1 Mesorhizobium sp. M7A.F.Ca.US.006.04.2.1 | reverse complement strand
GGGTCGCCAAGCTTCACTCCGCCATATCGACAGCGGCAAAGTTCTGCCGGCCGAAGGGGTCGAGCACGTAGTTGAGCACGCTCTTGCGGATCGGGATCGCCACCACCGAATGGGCGATCGGCGCCACCGGCACCTCGACCTTCAGGATCGCCTGCGCCCTGGCGTAGATGTCGGCGCGCTGTTTCGGATCGGCGGCGACGCGGCCGTCCTGCAGCAGCTTCTCGAAGGCTGGATCGCACCAGCGCGAGCGGGTGGAGCCGCCCTTCACGCCGTCGCAGGAGAGCAGATAGCTCAGCATGTTGTCGGGGTCGCCATTGTCGCTGCTGCCGCCGAGCAGGTAGGCGTCCTGTTCGCCGCCGGCAGTGCGCTTGAGATATTCGCCCCACTCGAAGCTGACGATCTCGGCCTTGACGCCGACCTTCGCCCATTCGGCCTGGATCATCTCGGCCATGCGCTTGGCGTTGGGATTGTAGG
>NZ_RZQA01001632.1:0-474 GCF_004022915.1 Mesorhizobium sp. M7A.F.Ca.US.006.04.2.1 | reverse complement strand
ATGCGGGACGGCCGCGCAAAAGTCTGTATCGCCACCGATGTCGCGGCGCGCGGCATCGACCTGCCCAATCTTGAGCTGGTCATCCACGCCGATTTGCCGACCAACCCGGAAACGCTGCTGCACCGCAGCGGCCGCACCGGCCGCGCCGGGCGCAAGGGCGTCAGCGCGCTGATCGTGCCCAACAGCGCCCGCAAGCGCACCGAACGGCTGTTGCAGAACGCCGGCCTCAAGGCGACATGGGCGAGCCCGCCCTCGGCCGACGACGTGATGCGGCGCGACGACGAGCGCATCCTTGCCGATCCGGCTTTCGATGAGCCGGTGAAGGAGGACGAGCGCTCCTTCATCGACGCACTGCTCGCCAGGCATGGCGCCGAACAGGTGGCCGCTGCCTTCGTGCGCCAGTGCCGCGCCAGCCGCTCGGCCCCCGAGGACCTCATGGAGATCGCGCCCTTCACGCCGTCGCGTGAAAGACCG
>NZ_RZQA01001631.1:0-475 GCF_004022915.1 Mesorhizobium sp. M7A.F.Ca.US.006.04.2.1 | reverse complement strand
GTCGAACCTTGTCGAGGCGCTGCGCTGGGTGATGGGCGAAAGCTCCTACAAGAACATGCGCGCGTCCGGCATGGACGACGTCATCTTTTCCGGCTCGGGCACTCGGCCCGCCCGCAACACCGCCGAAGTCACGCTTTTCCTCGACAACAGTGACCGCTCGGCGCCTGCTGCCTTCAACGATGCCGACGAACTGCAGGTGTCGCGCCGCATCGAGCGCGAGGCCGGCTCGCTTTACCGTATCAACGGCAAGGAGGCCCGCGCCAAGGACGTGCAGCTTCTGTTCGCCGACCAGTCGACCGGTGCGCGTTCCCCGTCGATGGTCGGCCAGGGCCGCATCGGCGAACTGATCCAGGCCAAGCCCCAGGCACGCCGCGCCCTGCTCGAAGAGGCGGCAGGCATTTCCGGCCTGCACACCCGCCGCCACGAGGCAGAACTGCGGCTGAAGGCGGCCGAGCAGAACCTCGAACGACTGGAC
>NZ_RZQA01001630.1:0-476 GCF_004022915.1 Mesorhizobium sp. M7A.F.Ca.US.006.04.2.1 | reverse complement strand
GCCTTTTCAGATTTGCGAAAATACAAGACATTGCCGCCGCCATGCTGTCTATGTGCGGGTTCCTGCACTCCTGGGGGGAGACGAGTTGGAACTCAAGATCATGCTTGTCGGCTTTGCCTGCGTGGTCGCGGGCGCGCTGTCGTTCATCACCTTCATGAAATGGCGAGAGGTGAAGGCACTCAGCCGCTGGCTGCCGACGCCGGGAAAGATCATCTCGTCGCGCGTCGAGGCACGCGAGGTCAGAAGCTCGGGCGTTGGTTCGGACAGCACTGATACCACCGAAATGCGCAATTTTCCGGCGATCACCTTCGAATACAAGGTTGGCGGCAAGAAATTTCAAAGCTCGCGCTACAGCGTGAAGGAGAATTTGGGGAATTTCGAAGTCACCGAAACCCTTGCCCAGTTTCCCCGCGGCGCGGAGGTGACTGTCTTCTACAATCCGGCCGATCCGAGCAAAGCCGTGATCGAGCGCACCA
>NZ_RZQA01000162.1:0-9286 GCF_004022915.1 Mesorhizobium sp. M7A.F.Ca.US.006.04.2.1 | reverse complement strand
CTGGTTGCCCAGCCGGGTCCGACCGCGGCTGGAAAGGCAGGCCAGGCCACGGACACCGCCGAGACGCTGGACGACATCATTGCCCGCCGCGTCGCCTTCCTGACCGCCTATCAGAACGCCGCCTATGGCAGGCGTTATGCCGGAAAACTGGCCGCGTTGCGCGCCGCCGAAGCGAAGGCCGTACCTGGTTCGACCGCGGTGTCGCAGGCTGCCGCCAGGAACCTGTTCAAGCTGATGGCGATCAAGGACGAATACGAGGTGGCGCGTCTTTACACGGACGGCTCTTTCGCCGCCGAACTGGGCAAGCAGTTCCAGAGCTACGAAAGGCTCGAATTCCACCTCGCTCCGCCGATCATGGGCCGTCGCGGCAATGACGGAAGCCCGCGGAAATCGAGCTTCGGCCCGTGGATGATGAAGGGTTTTCGCGTGCTGGCGGCGATGAAGGGCCTGCGCGGCACTGCCTTCGACCTGTTCGGCTACACCGCCGAACGGCGCATGGAGCGGCAGCTGCTGGCGCGGTACGAGGCGGATCTGGAGCTCATCGCCGGATCGTTGGCCCCAGCCAGGGTCGATGCGGCGGTTGCGCTGGCCTCGGTGCCTGCCCTCATCCGCGGCTATGGCCACGTCCGTCAAGCCAGCGCGCAAAAGGCCGCCGGCGAGCGCCAAAGGCTGCTCGAACGCCTGTCGAGTACGCCGGCGCGGCCCGAACTTCAGGCCGCCGAATGATCGATACGCCTTGTTTACCTGAACGACAGTTTCCTTGCTTTCCGCTGCGTCACCCGGCTTGACGGCAGGAGCGCGAGGGTCTCTCTAAATCTTTCTTAAGGCGGATGTGGCACTGCTTGGCTCCCCAGGGTTGGGATTCAGGCGTTGAATCTGCGAAAAAAGAACGAGATCCCGGTCGACGTCTATATTCCGTTCGTGGAAACCCTGTTTCGCGACGGGCTGACACTTTCGATCGGCATTCTCGCGCAGACTTTCCTGATCGGCCTGGTCTGGTGGAAGAGCGGCGATCCGCGGTATTTGCTGGTCGCGATCTCGATGGTTCTCGTCGGTGTGTTCCGCATGAGAAACTTTCGAAAATACAACAGCATGCCGTCGCCGACGACCTGGGAAGAGGCGCACAAGCGTGAGAATGACTACATTCTCTATGGCTCCCTGCATGGCTTGACGCTTGGCGCTTTCTGCCTGCTCGGCATCTATTTCGCGCGCGATGGTTTCGCCGAAATCGCCTCCGTTTGCCTGACGCTCGCGACGGCGACCTCCATCGCCGGCCGCAACTACGGCTCGCCGCGCATGGTCACCATCCTGACCATTGCCTTGACCTGGCCGATCTCGCTTGGCTTCCTGCTGCGCGGCGACATCTACCATGTCCTCCTCGGGCTCCTGTCGGCGCCGTTCCTGTTCGCCATCCGGAAATTCGCCAACACCGTACGCGATGTGCTTTTTGCGGCCGTCTCGGAAGAGAAGAAGGCCAACCGCATTGCCCAGCGCTTCAACCGGGCGCTCAACACCATGTCGCACGGCCTTGTCATGCTCGGTCCGGACGGCCGCGTCGCGGTGGCCAATGCCGAGGCCGCGCATCTGATGTCGCTCAAGTCGCCCGACGCGCTGCTCGGACGGTCGATCCACGGTCTGTTGATGCGCGGTGTCGCCGGCGGCATGCTGGCGCCCAAGGATTGCCGCTACATCGAGGCGCAGCTGACGCGTGCGCTGCGTGAGGGTCGCGACCGCAAGGTGCTGGTTTCCCTCGCCAACGGCCAGCATTACGAGTTCTCGGCTCGCGAAGGCAGCCAGGAACTGGGCGTCATCACCTTCGAGGACGTCACCGCCCGTGTCGAGGCGGAAGACAAGATCCGCTTCATGGCACGCTACGACAATCTCACCGGCCTGCCCAACCGGGCCTATTTCCATGAATTGGTGGGCGAGGCCATGGCGTCCGGCGATCGCGACCGTCTCTGCGGCCTTGCGGTGCTCGATCTCGACGATTTCAAGAGCGTCAACGACACGCTTGGCCATCCGATCGGCGACGGCTTGATCTATGCCGTTGCCGAGCGGCTTGGCGCCATTGCCAAGCAAGATATCACGGTCAGCCGTTTCGGTGGCGACGAGTTCATGATCTTCTTCGACCGCGTCGAGGATGAGAGCCATCTGACCAGCCAGCTCGACGAGATTTTCGCCGGCCTGCAAGGGGAAGTCGACGTCGCCGGTCACGGGCTGCGCATTCAGGCCAGCGGCGGCGCGGTGCTGTCACGGGTCAAGGATACCGATGTCGACGCCATGATCGTGAAGGCGGACCTGGCGCTCTACAAGGCCAAGGAACTCGGCAAGAACAGCTGGCGATTGTTCGAAGCTTCGATGGATGCCGCCTTCCGCAACCGTCAGCTGATGAAGGCGGATCTGCGCACCGCGGTAGAGGGCAAGAGCCTGCGGGTGGTCTATCAGCCGATCGTGGCGATGAGCACAATGCGTATCGCCAGTTGCGAGGCGCTGTGCCGGTGGGATCATCCAGATCTCGGGCCAATCTCGCCCAGCATCTTCATTCCGCTGGCCGAGGAAATGGGCATCATTTCCGAGATCAGCACCTTCGTGCTGCAGGCAGCCTGCGCCGAATGCGCCAAATGGCCCGACCAGACCAGCGTCTCGGTCAATCTCTCGGCCAAGGATTTCCGCAGCCGCGATGTCATCCAGAAGGTTCGCGATGCGTTGGCCGGCTCCGGCCTCGCCGCCAGTAGGCTCGAGATCGAGGTCACCGAAACGGCGCTGCTCGATGACAAGTCGCTGACGCGCCAGTATATTGAGGAGCTGAAGCAGCTTGGCGTGCGCATCGCGCTCGACGATTTCGGCACCGGCTATTCGAGCCTGAGCTACCTGCACAAGCTGCCGCTCGACAAGATCAAGATCGACCGCTCTTTCCTGATGGACGTCACCCAGAATCCCCGTTCGCTCGAGCTGCTCAAGGGTATCGTCAACCTGTCGCGGCCGCTGGGGCTTTCGGTGACCGTCGAAGGGGTCGAGACCTTCGAGCAGCTCAAGATCCTGGCGCTGCAGGTCAAGCCTGATCTTGTCCAGGGGTTCCTGTTCGGTTCGGCGCTCAGCGCTTCCGGCATCGAGACGATGTCGAACACGGTATGGCCCTTCGCCAAGGATATCAGGACCGCCAAAAAGGCGGTACGCCGCTGATTTGCGGCGCCTGGCGCATGGTGCCCGGGCACTGAGAGCCCATCCCTGTTTCCATCAGGATTGAACAGGCGCCCAGGCTTTAGGCATTCACTGCATTCGAGGTTTCTTTGCACATCGCGGGCCATGCCAGAATTTCAGCCGCTTCCCGTCATGTTCGAGACACGCTCTTTCCCCGTCGCGACGCAGAAAACGAAGAAAACCACCAATTTTAGTTTTATTTTAGCAATCGTTAACCTTAACGACTGGTAAACGGGCTGCTTCCTGTTTTCATCTTTTACATCCCAAGACCCTGTCGTAGTGTCGGATCGCGGCGGCAATGTACGGGGATTGAGTTGATGATTGTGCAGTTGAGTTCGCTTCGTCCGGTGACGGGCGAGGACGGGAAGGACGCCGCCGACACCATGTCCAGCTTCGCCCGCAACGTTTCGGCGATGCTTGAGCGGACAGAGTACCGCCGCTGCGACAAGGGCGAAGATCTCGAGGACATCTACCGCCTGCGCTACAAGTCATATCGCTCGAACGATATGGTGCCCGACAACGAAAACCATACCATTCACGATGAGCTCGACGAGGCACCGAATGTGTACCGCTTCGGGGTCTATATCGACCAGGAACTCGTCAGCACGCTGCGTATCCATCACGTCACCTTGGCCACGCCGATGTCGCCTTCCACCAAGGCCTTTGGCGACATCGTCATGCCGATGCTTCGTGACGGGCTGAGCTTCATCTGTCCCAGCCGGTTTGCGTCCGATCCCGAATGGTCGCGCGTCTACCCGCAGATTCCCTACCTGACGCTGCGGCTGGCCGGCATGGCGTGCTTCCATTTCAACGCGCCCTACTGCCTGTCGACCATTCGCGAGGATCACGCCGGCTTCTACAAGCGTATCTACTACTCGGAGAAGATCAGCGAGTCGCGCGCCTATCCGGGCGTTTTCAACAAGGTCGTGCTCTACCGCGCCGACGTCAACGCAATCCGCGAGCGGTCCTTCTCACGGTTCCCGTTCTTCCGCTCGACGCCAATGGAGCAGCGCATGCTGTTCGATACGCCGCATGTCGGGGAACTCGCGCCGCTGACCATCCTGCCGACGGCAAAATACTATCACGAAGCCGCCTGATACGGCAGGGATCCACACGATTTTGCAGGGCCGACAGGAGCCTTTTGGCGACTTCGGCGTTCTGGGTGAGGCCACGAGCAGCGCTCCGGGTCGATCTGAGGTTTTTGAGGGAACCCGCCATGACCATTTCCACACTTGCGCTAACCCCGCTCATCTCGCTGATCGCCGGCGTGCTGATCCTGGTCATGCCAAGGCTGTTGAACTACATCGTCGCGCTCTATCTGATCGTCGTCGGGTTGCTCGGGCTATTTCCGCATCTAGCAGGCTGAGGCGCCGGCTTAGGCCACGCAAGCGTCCGCCCTTCGGAGTTCCGCATCAAGCATCAGAATCCAGCGATCGGACTCCGTCGCGGCGTCGACTGCTGGCTTCAATCTTTCTTTGAGGCAGTTGTCGGTTGTTGTGCGGCAATAGCGCCATTGCTCTCGGCGCGGCTTTTCGCTATGTGCCTGAAAGATGTCTTCGAAGGGGTATTCCTATGGCTGATCACTCGCCGACTGGTCCTGTCGAACTGGGCGCGAAGATGGACTATGCCGAGCATGACCGCACCTATGCGGGCTTCCTCGCGCTGGCCAAGTACGGCTCGCTGTTTTGTGGCGCCCTGCTCCTGGCGATGGCCTTCGGCTTCTTCGCGGGCGGCTTCTTCTCGGCGACCATTCTGTTCGTGCTGATTCTGGCTGTCGGCGCCTTTATCCTCCGATAGATTTTTCCGACATCTTGTCCACGGCGCCGCCGCGAGGCCGGCCGGCGTCTTGCGGGAAATAGCTTCCGGCCGAAAGGATCATGCGGTGGGACAGACGGTTTTCATCCCTCGTGAGCTCGATGCCAACGAGCCGCGCGTCGCGGCTTCGCCCGATACGGTGAAACGGCTGGCGGCGTTGGGCTTCGACGTCGTCGTCGAGGCCGGTGCCGGTCTGAAATCGCGCATCATCGATGCCGACTATGCGAGCGCCGGCGCTGCTATCGGCAAGGCTTCCGATGTCGCCAAGGCCGATGTGGTGCTGAAGGTGCGCCGGCCTGGTGATGCCGAGCTGAAGAGCTACAAGCCCGGCGCGGCTGTGATCGCCATCATGGACCCCTACGGCAACGATGCCGCCGTGGCAGCTCTTGCCAAGGCCGGCGTCACCGCTTTCTCGATGGAATTCATGCCCCGGATCACCCGCGCGCAGTCGATGGACGTCTTGTCCTCGCAGGCCAATTTGGCCGGCTATCAGGCGGTGATCGACGGGGCTTCGGAATATGACCGCGCCTTGCCGATGATGATGACGGCGGCCGGCACGGTGCCGGCGGCGAAGGTCTTCATCATGGGCGTTGGCGTCGCCGGCCTGCAGGCGATCGCCACCGCGCGCCGGCTTGGTGCGGTTGTCACCGCCACCGACGTTCGCCCCGCCGCCAAGGAACAGGTCGCCTCGCTCGGCGCCAAGTTCCTCGCGGTCGAGGACGAGGAATTCAAGGCGGCCGAAACGGCCGGCGGCTACGCCAAGGAAATGTCGAAGGAATATCAGGCCAAGCAGGCGGCACTCACATCAGAGCACATCGCCAAGCAGGATATCGTCATCACCACGGCGCTCATTCCCGGCCGGCCGGCGCCCAAGCTGGTCTCGTCGGCGATGGTCGCTTCGATGAAGCCGGGCTCGGTGATCGTCGACCTCGCGGTCGAGCGCGGCGGCAATGTCGAGGGCGCCGAAGCCGGCAAGGTGGTCACCACCGCCAACAACGTCAAGATTGTCGGCCATCTCAATGTGCCTGGCCGCATCGCGGCGTCGGCCTCGCTGCTTTATGCCAGGAACCTGTTCGCCTTTCTCGAGACGCTGGTCGACAAGACGACCAAGACGCTTGCCATCAATCGCGACGACGATCTGGTCAAGGCAACGATGCTGACCGATGGCGGCAAGGTGGTTCATCCGGCTTTCGTGAAAGCCGACCAGCAGCCGGCAAAGGGCCAATATGTCGAGCCGGCCGCGATCCCGGCCAAGACCATGGTCGCCGATGCTTCGCCCAAGAAAGCCGCGTCCAAGAAGGCGGCCGCACCCAAGTCGCCCTCGTCGAAGCCGAAAGGGATCGCGTGATGGACCAGACCCTGCAGAAAGCCCTCGACCAGCTCGACCAGGCCTCCGCCGCCGTCCGGCTGGCGGTGCACAATCTGGCGACCGCGCCCGGCGGCACTGACGCAGCCGGTGATGCCGCGCATGCGCTCTCCGGCGGCGCCATCGATCCCTTCGTCTTCCGCTTCGCCATCTTCGTCCTGGCGATCTTCGTCGGCTACTACGTCGTCTGGTCGGTGACCCCCGCACTGCATACGCCGCTGATGGCCGTCACCAATGCCATCTCCTCGGTCATCGTCGTCGGCGCGCTGCTTGCCGTCGGCATCGCCGCCTCCGGCATTGCCGCGGGCTTCGGCTTCGTCGCGCTGATGCTGGTTTCGGTCAACATCTTCGGCGGCTTCCTCGTCACCCAGCGCATGCTGGCCATGTACAAGAAGAAGGACAAGTAGAGCGCCATGAACGCCAACTTCGCGTCCTTCCTCTACCTCGTCTCCGGTGTCCTGTTCATCATGGCGCTGCGCGGCCTGTCGCATCCGACCACCAGCCGCCAGGGCAATCTCTACGGCATGATCGGCATGGGTATTGCCATCGCCACCACACTGGCTCTGGCGACCCCGTCCGCCGGCCGCTTCGGCCTGATCGTGCTCGGCCTTGCCATTGGCGGCGGCGTCGGCGCCGTTACCGCGCGCCGCATCGCCATGACCTCGATGCCGCAGCTGGTCGCTGCCTTCCACTCGCTGGTCGGCCTCGCCGCCGTCATGGTGGCGGCTGCCGCGATCTATGCCCCGGAAAGCTTCGGCATCGGCACGGATGGCGACATTCATGCCCAGGCCCTGATCGAGATGAGCCTTGGCGTCGCCATCGGCGCCATCACCTTCACCGGCTCGGTCATCGCTTTCCTCAAGCTCGATGGCCGCATGTCCGGCAAGCCGATCATGATCGGCGCACGCCACTTCATCAACGCCGCACTTGCTATCGCGCTCGTCGTGCTGATCGTGTTGCTGGTCACCACCGAGTCCAAGCTGGTCTTCTGGCTGATCGTTGCCGCCTCGCTGGTGCTCGGTATCCTGCTGATCATCCCGATCGGCGGCGCCGACATGCCGGTCGTCGTCTCGATGCTGAATTCCTATTCCGGCTGGGCGGCGGCGGCGCTGGGCTTCACGCTCGGCAATCTGGCGCTGATCATCACCGGCGCGCTGGTCGGCTCATCCGGCGCGATCCTGTCCTACATCATGTGCAAGGGCATGAACCGAAGCTTCATCTCGGTCATTCTCGGCGGCTTCGGTGGGGAGACGGCAGCGGCCGCCGATGACGGCATCGAACGCACGGTCAAGCAGGGTTCTGCCGACGATGCCGCCTACCTCATGATGAACGCCCAGAAAGTCATCATCGTGCCGGGCTATGGCATGGCGGTTGCCCAGGCGCAGCATGCACTGCGCGAAATGGCCGACAAGCTCAAGGCCAATGGCGTCGACGTGAAGTACGCCATCCACCCGGTCGCCGGCCGCATGCCCGGCCACATGAACGTGCTGCTCGCCGAAGCCAATGTGCCCTACGACGAGGTGTTCGAGCTTGAGGACATCAACTCGGAGTTCGCGCAAGCCGACGTTGCCTATGTCATCGGCGCCAACGACGTCACCAACCCGTCCGCGCGCGACGACAAGTCCTCACCTATCTACGGCATGCCGATCCTCGATGTCGACAAGGCGCGCACCTGCCTGTTCGTCAAGCGCTCGCTCGGTTCCGGCTATGCCGGTATCGACAACACGCTGTTCTACAAGGACGGCACCATGATGCTGCTCGGCGACGCCAAGAAGATGACCGAAGAGATCGTCAAAGCCATGGATCACTGATCCGGGATAAGCGCCGGGACACGCCAAGAATCGCCCGGCTTCGCGCCGGGCTTTTTCTTGGCTCGACGGCGATTTCGGCGCTACGATGACGAATTCCCGCCTCGACGGCGGGATTGTCGTCGACGGAGACGTTGGTGCCTGACCCGATCGCATCGCCGCCCGCCGGGAAAGCGCCGCGCAAGCCTGGCCAGGCGGTGGTGATCGTGCATGGCATGGGTGAACAGCGGCCGATGGATACGCTGCGAGGCTTTGTCCAGGCTGTCTGGAGCCATGACCCCAACCGCGCGCCGTTTTATGCCCATGTCGCCGATCCGGCCGACCCCGCCGGCGCGAAGATCAACCAGAGCTGGATCACTCCCGACAGCCGGACCAATTCGTACGAACTTCGCCGCATCACCACGCCCTACGATGTCGATGGCCGCCGCACCGACTTCTACGAGCTTTACTGGGCCGACATCACGCAGGGCACGACGCGAGGCCG
Source organism: Mesorhizobium sp. M7A.F.Ca.US.006.04.2.1 (assembly GCF_004022915.1). Taxonomy (NCBI): domain Bacteria; kingdom Pseudomonadati; phylum Pseudomonadota; class Alphaproteobacteria; order Hyphomicrobiales; family Phyllobacteriaceae; genus Mesorhizobium; species Mesorhizobium sp. M7A.F.Ca.US.006.04.2.1. The sequence goes on along the minus strand of NZ_RZQA01000162.1, from coordinate 612 downwards.
GCTTGCCGCCTGGGTGACAAATCTGCTGTGGCGCAAGCCCGCCGACATACCGCCGGACGCCCGAAAGCTCTATCTGGTCACCCTGGTTGCCGTCATCATCGCCCTGGTCGCGACGCTCGCGCTTGCGACGTCGGTTTGGCAGCAGCAGATTTCGTGGACCGTCGGCGTCCTCGTCACCATCCTGGCCTCGTTCGTCATCTGGTCGGTGGACCGTTTTGGCCTTCCCTATTTCGGCGATGTCGCGGCCTATGTGCGCGCTGAAGCGGCCACGGTAGAGAAGCGGGCGCTGATCCGCGACCGCGGCCTGAAGCTGCTGAAGCGTCTGATGATGGACGATACCTACGATCGCATCGTGCTGGTCTCGCACAGCCTCGGCTCGATGATCGCCTATGACCTGTTGCAGATCTTATGGTCCGATTTCAGGCCCCGAAAACTGGAGGCCATCCGCGACAAGGCGAAACTGAAAGCTATCCACGCCATCGACAAGGCGACGCTTGTTGCCGACGGCTCGGCATGGCCCGGCAGCCTTGACGATCTTGCCGGGTTCCGGCGCGATCAGTGGGAGCTCTATCGCCAACTGCGCACCAGGGACGACAGCCATCGGCCTTGGAA
>NZ_RZQA01001629.1:0-480 GCF_004022915.1 Mesorhizobium sp. M7A.F.Ca.US.006.04.2.1 | reverse complement strand
ATTGGCCACCGCGCAGGAAACCGGATTGCCGCCGAAGGTGTTGAAATAACGGAAGGCGTTGCGGAAGGTCGCCAATATCTCCCTTGATGTGACCACGGCGGCGATTGGATGGCCGTTGCCCATCGGCTTGCCCATGGTGACGATGTCGGGAACGAAACCGGCGCGCTGGTGGCCCCAGAAATGACTGCCGGTGCGGCCGAAACCAGGCTGCACCTCGTCGGCGATGACCAGTCCGCCGGCGTCACGCACCGCGCGCATCGCGTCGTCGAAAAAGCCGGATGGGAGCGTCGGAAAGCCTTCATTGGCGAGCAGCGGACAAAGGATGATGCCGGACAGGCCGATACCGTCCTTTGCCAGCGCGGCGATGGCTTCGCGCACCGCGTCGCCAAAGGCTTTGCCGGTGGCCATCGCAGCCGGATGGCGATAGCTGTCAGGCGCCGGCACCAGCCTGACGTGGCGGGCGCGGCCGCCCACCGGCGG